>NZ_JBFAKG010000026.1:0-111135 GCF_040655595.1 Saccharopolyspora sp. NPDC050389 | reverse complement strand
CAGGCCAGCCGCTCGGCTTGCTTCGCCCAGAACGCCTCCCGATCAGCCGAGGCCTGCTCGTACAGCGCCGACGTGGCGTTGGCCTGCGCCGCGAACTCCTGGGACGGAGCATGGACCCGTTCTTCGGTGAGCAGATTGTCCAAAGTGCTCTGTGAGTGCTTGCCCACTTCCGACCTCTCGACGCGATCGTGTGACGGCGTGATCGCTTTTTCAGTGTGGCTTTCCCGGATCCGTCAACCGGTTCGGATGAACCTACGGCGGTCAACGTTGCTGCGACGTTGCGCCGTTGTTCGATCGGGCGCCGAGCGCGACGGCCACCCGCTCGCCGACAGCGTCGACCGGACCGGACGCGTCGACCCGCACCAGCCTGTCTTTCTCCTGGTAGTTCGCGAGCATCGGTGCGGTCTGCTGCTCGTAGAGCTGCAGACGGCGCCGGATCGCGTCCTCGCGGTCGTCGTCGCGCCGGTGCAGCGGCCCGGCGCAGGCGTTGCAGATGCCCTCCGCCCTCGTGGCGTTGAACTCCACGTGCCAGCTTCGCCCACACGTGCCGCAAACGCGTCTGCCATTGAGGCGACGAACGATTTCCTCCGCAGGCACTTGCAGCTCCAGCACTACGTCAACAGTGCGTCCGGAGCTTCGCAACGTGTCGTCGAGGAACTCGGCCTGCTCCCGGTTCCGGGGGAACCCGTCGAGCAGGAAGCCATCGGCGTCGTCCTCACCGAGACGTCTACGCACCATTTCGTTGGTCAGCTCGTTCGGAACCAGGGCACCGCTGTCCATGTAGGACTTCGCCCGCAGTCCGAGATCCGTGCCCTCGCCGATGTTGCGCCGGAAGATGTCCCCGGTGGAGATGTGTGGAACACCCAGGCGGGCCGAAATCGCTTCTGCCTGCGTTCCCTTGCCGGCGCCCGGCGGGCCGACAAGCACAACGCGGCTCGGCTCGTGTTCAGCTCGCATCCAGTCGTTTCCATTCCTCTTCGGTGAGCAGTCGGGATCGGGTGAGGAAGCGGACGCCGTCGGGTGCTTCGAGGGAGAAGCCGCTGCCCCGTCCGGGCACGAGGTCGATGGTGAGGTGGGTGTGCTTCCAGTACTCGAACTGCGGTCTGGACATCCACACCGGGACGGCTTGGCCGTCCACGGTGAGATCGCCGAGGTGCACGTCGGCGTCGCTGGTTGCGAATTCGCCCGCCGGGTAGCACATGGGGGCGCTGCCGTCGCAGCATCCGCCGGACTGGTGGAACATCACCGGCCCGTGCTGCGCCCTGAGGCGGCGGATCTGCTCCGCCGCCTCAGGGGTCACCGCGACTCGGTCGCTGGTCATCAGAAGAAGCCCAGCGCGTTGTTGGAGTAGCTGACCAGCATGTTCTTGGTCTGCTGGTAGTGGTCCAGCATCATCTTGTGGGTTTCGCGCCCGATGCCGGACTGCTTGTAACCGCCGAACGCGGCGTGGGCGGGGTAGGCGTGGTAGTTGTTCACCCACACCCGGCCGGCCTGGATGTCGCGGCCGGCGCGGTAGGCGGTGTTGCCGTCGCGGGACCACACCCCGGCGCCGAGGCCGTAGAGGGTGTCGTTGGCGATCTTCATGGCGTCGTCGTAGTCGTCGAAGCTGGTGACGGAGACGACGGGGCCGAAGATCTCCTCCTGGAAGATCCGCTGCTTGTTGTGGCCCTCGAACACCGTCGGCGCCACGTAGTAGCCGCCGGCCAGGTCGCCTTCGAGCTCGACCCGGTGACCGCCGGTGAGGACCTCCGCGCCTTCCTGCTTGCCGATGTCGATGTAGGACAGGATCTTCTCCAGCTGGTCGTTGCTGGCCTGGGCGCCGATCTGGGTGTCGGTGTCCAGCGGGTTGCCCTGCTTGATCTGCTTCGTGCGTTCCACCGCGTCGGTCAGGAATCCGTCGTAGATGCCGGACTGGATCAGCACCCGCGACGGGCACGTGCACACCTCGCCCTGATTGAGGGCGAACAGCGCGAACCCTTCCAACGCCTTGTCGTAGAAGGAATCGTTGGCCGCCGCGACGTCGTCGAAGAAGATGTTCGGGCTCTTCCCGCCGAGCTCGACGGTCACCGGGATGATGTTCTGGCTGGCGTACTGCAGGATGAGTCGGCCGGTGGTCGTCTCGCCGGTGAAGGCGACCTTGCGCACCCGCGAGCTGGAGGCCAGCGGCTTGCCCGCCTCCACGCCGAAGCCGTTGACCACGTTGAGCACTCCCGCGGGCAGCAGGTCGGCGATGAGGTCGACCAGCACGTGGATCGATGCCGGTGTCTGCTCGGCGGGCTTGAGCACCACGGCGTTGCCCGCCGCCAGCGCCGGCGCCAGCTTCCAGGTCGCCATCAGCAGCGGGAAGTTCCACGGGATGATCTGGGCGACGACGCCCAGCGGCTCGTGGAAGTGGTAGGCCACGGTGTCGTCGTCGATCTGTGAGATCCCGCCCTCCTGGCCCCGCAGCGCCCCCGCGAAGTAGCGGAAGTGGTCGATCGCCAGCGGGATGTCGGCCGCCAGCGTCTCGCGGACCGGCTTGCCGTTGTCCCAGCTCTCGGCGACCGCGAGCTTCTCCAGGTTGGCCTCCATGCGGTCGGCGATCTTGAGCAGGATCCCCGACCGCTCCGCCACCGACGTGCGGCCCCACGCGGGCGCGGCGCCCTCGGCGGCGTCGAGCGCGCGTTCCACGTCGTCGGCCGTGCCGCGGGCGATCTCGGTGAACACCTGGCCCGTCACCGGCGTGGGGTTCTCGAAGTAACCCCCACCGGCCGGGGCCACGTACTCGCCGCCGATGAAGTGGTCGTAGCGCGAGCGGAACTCGACCGCCGAACCCGCCGTGCCCGGAGCTGCATACAGAACCATCGTTCGCCTCTCGTGTGCTGGTACGGCCCTCCGCGGGCCGTCGTGACCTGGGCCACTCATGCCTCTGGTGTGGCGAGAAGCTAGGAGTCGCAACGTTGCAGCGACGTTGCAACGGGGCGAACCGGTATCGCGGGCGCACTTGCCCGTAACCTGTGTCACCCCGCACTATGAATCTTTCCGCGACCGGATGTTCCGCGTTCTCGACACTTCTGCGCAGGCGAATGGACACCAGCTACGACACCTCGGTTGATCCGCTCGAGCGGGCCCGACTGCTCGAGCGGGTGCACGCTGCCGTCCTGGCCGGTGACCGGCTCTCGCACGAGCCGCGACCGGTCATCTTCGAGTCCTGGAGGCGTTCGCTGGCGGCCCGGATCGATCCCGATCTCAGGCAACCACCGCTGGCGTTCGACTCCGGCAGGCTCGACGACGTTCGCCAGGCGCACCCGCTGGCGCGCTGGGTGCCGATGCTGCGTCAGACGCTGCTCGATGCGGCCGACGGCACCAGCCACGTCATGATCATCACCGATGCCGACGGCAACATCCTCTGGCGGCAAGGACATCCCCAGGTCTGCCGGGACGCCGACCGGGTCCAGCTCGCCGAAGGCACCCGGTGGGCCGAGAGCGCGATCGGCACCAACGCGATGGGCACCACGCTCGCCACCGGAGCTCCCGTGCAGATCCACTCCGCCGAGCACCTCGTGCGGACCTACCACTCGTGGACCTGCGCCGCCTGTCCGGTCCGCGATCCGGATACGGGTGCGCTGCTCGGCGCGGTCGACGTCAGCGGTCCGCTGCACACGATGCACCCGGCGCTGCTCGCGCTCGTGGTGGCCGGTGCGCGGCTGGTCGAAGGTGAGCTCCGCTGGCGCCTGGCCGCCTCCGACGACCTGCTCCGGGAGCGCAACGCCCACCACCTCACCGAGTCCGGTCGGGATGCGGCACTGCTGAGCCCCAGTGGACGGATCGTCGCGAGCACACCCTCGGCGCGGTTCGTGCCGGGGCAGCGGGTCGGCCTCGACGACAGCGGAACGGTCCGGTTGGACGACGGTGAGGACGCCGAGGTCGAACCGCTCGACGGCGGCTACCTGCTGCGCGTCGGGCAGCCCCGGTCTCGTCGCCGGCCGCAGTTGTCCTTGAAACTGCTCGGCGACGAGGTTCCAGCGGCCACAGTGGACGGTGTCCGGCACGATCTGAGCCTGCGGCACGCCGAAATCCTCGCGCTGCTGGCGATGAACCCCGGCGGGCTGACTGCGGAGCGGCTCGCACTGCTGCTGCACGGGGAGCAGGGCAACCCCACCACGGTCCGGGTGGAGATCCACCGCATCCGCAACGCCCTGGGGCAGCACGTGGTGAAGACCAGGCCGTACCGCATCGCGGCGGATGTGGACAGCGATCTGCACGCCCTCCGCGAGACGCTGCGCCATGGCGACGCCGGCGCCGCCGTGGATAGAGCCGGACTGCTGCTGCCGCGCTCGGAGTCCGTCGCGATCCGGGCCGAGCGTGACGAGCTCGTGGCGGCGCTGCGCGGCTGGGTGCTGGGCAGCGGAGACCCTGAACTGCTCTGGCGCTTCGCCAACACCGATACGGGCCGCGACGATCTGGAGGTGCTGGAAAGCGCACGGGATCTGATGGCGCCGGACGCTCCGCAGCGCAACGTGCTCGAAGCCCGGCTGCGCCTCCTACTCGAAGAAACCGTGTAGCGCACCTGTCCGATCGGACAGGTCGGGGGTGCTCATCCGGGCAGTTCCGAGGTACAGTCCCCGGCTGTAGGTTCACCTGTGGTTTACCCCACAGTAATGCTGCTGGTCTGCTTGCAGCCGGTCTCGCCGCGGGCCGCGCACCGGCCGGACTCGTTCGCGGGCGAGGCTCATCGGTGAGTCGGGAGGGCCACGAGAATGCCCGAGCTGGAAATCGCGTTCGAACATGTTGGCGTGCCGCGCCAACCCAGCCGCGACGATGTCGGCGAGCAGCGTCCGGCCCTGGCGAAGTTCCACGCGCCGGAAATCGTGTTCGGCCCCGATTCGCTGGCCGAGCTGGGCCACTCGGCTCGACGGCTCGGCGCGCGCCGTCCCTTCCTGGTCACCGATCCCGGCATCGTGGAGGCGGGATGGGTGCGCGAGGCAGTGGTGCACCTGCGCGAGGTGGGTCTGGAACCGGTCGTCTGGCACGAGCTGACGCCGAACCCGAAGGACCACGAGGTGCAGGCGGCCTACTGCGAATATGCTCAGGCCGGCGCGGACGTGATCATCGCCGTCGGCGGCGGCTCGTGCATCGACGCGGCCAAGGGCGTGGCGATCGTGTCCGCCAACGGTGGGCACATCCTGAACTACGAGGGCGTCGACCGGGTCGTGAACCCCATCCCACCGCTGGTCATGGTGCCGTCGACCTCGGGAACCGGGGCGGATGTGTCCCAGTTCTGCGTGGTCACCGACACCACCCACGCGACGAAGGTGACCATCATCAGCAGGACGCTGGTCCCCGAAATCTCGATCATCGATCCTCGGCTGCTGACGACCATGCCGGACTGGCTGAACGCGGCGACCGGTCTCGACGCGCTCACCCACGCCATGGAGTCCTACGTCTCGCTCGCGCACAACGTGCTGACCGATCAGCATTCGCTGCACGCCGTGCACCTGGTGACCAGGAACCTGCTGCGGACCCTGCTGGATCCGGCCGCCCAGGAGCCGCGCAACGCGATGGCGCAGGGGTCGTTGGCGGCGGGGATGGCGTTCACCAACGCGATCCTCGGCGCCACCCACGCCATGAGCCACCAGGTCGGCGGGCTGCTCGACGCGCCGCACGGCGTGATCAACGGGGTCCTGCTGCCGCACGTGATCCGGTTCAACGCGGAACAGAGCCCGACTCGCTACGTGCCGCTGGCCGCCGCTGCGGGCATCGACACCGAGCGCGTACCCGCGGCCGAGGTCGCCGAGGTGCTGGCCGATCGGGTCCGCGAGCTGGCTGACTCCGTGGGCGTTCCGCGCGGTTTGTCCTGCCTCGGGGTCGGCGAGCACAACGTCGCGCACCTGGCCAGGACGACGATGAAGGACGCGTGCCTGGCGACCAACCCCCGCCAGGTCACCCAGGAGGAGATCGAGTCGTTGTTCCGAAAGGCCATGTGAGGTCGAAGGTGTCCGGTGGTGGCCGCGTCCGCGCGGGGGAGACGACGCTCGGTGAGCTCACCGGGGTGCGATCGAGCAAGCGGTCGTTCTACCCCGAGTACCGGCGCTCGAACGAGCGGCTGGCCGTGGCCGTGCAGGCGCTCGACGAGATCTCCCGCGCCGTGGTGCGCTCGGCGGAGGGGCCGAGGGCGCTGGTGGAGGCGGTCGTCGTGGCCGCCGTTGAGCACTTGCAAGCCGAGTGGGTGCTGCTGGCCGTCGCCGACGGAGCGTTGCGGGGGATACGTCCGGGTTTCCTGTTCGCCCGGGACGGCGAGCTGATCGACCAGGAGCACGATCTGCCCGCCGAGGTCCGCGAGCAGCTCGAAGTGATCCGCAAGCGCCCGTGGGAGCTCGAACCGGGCGAGGCCGGGCCGGGCTGGGTGCGCGCGCCGATGTTGCTCGACGAGGAGCCGGTCGGCGGCGTCGTGGGTCGGCCCGGTGCGGGAGTGGAAGTCACCGGGACCGACCTCGCGGTCCTGCGGGTGCTGGCCAATCAGGCCGCGGTGGCGCTGTACAACTCTTACCTGTTCCACACCGCGGCCCAGTTGAAGGGGCGCGCCGAGCAGTTGAACGAGGAAGCTTCCCGGCAGGCCAAGGACCTCGTCGAGCGCAACGCCGAACTGCAGGAGGTCCAGCGCCGGCTGACCGAGGCGATGCAGCGCCAGGTCATCGACGAGGAACGGCACCGCATAGCGCGGGAGCTGCACGACAGCGTGACCCAGGCCGTGCTCAGCGCCGGCATGACCGTGGAGGTGTGCCGGTCGGAGCTGGCGGCGATGGGCGCCGACGCGCGGCAGGTCGCCGAGCGGCTCATGGCGGCCAAGGACCTGACCCGGCAGGCGGTCTCCCAGCTGCGGTCGGCGATCTACGCGCTGCACCGAGGCGCCGACGAGGGCCCCGGCTCGCTGCCGGTGCTGCTGGAACGGCTGTCCAACGTGCATCTGCCGACCTCCGTCGACGTTGCGGTCCGGATCGAGGGCAAGCCGGTGCCGCTGCCCGGCGAGGCCGAGCACTCGCTGCTGCGGCTGACCGGCGAGGCCCTGTTCAACACCGCGACCCACTCGGGCGCGGACCGCGCGTCGGTGCACCTGAAGTACGAGACAGACCGCGTCGTGCTGGCGATCGCCGACGACGGCACCGGGGATCCTGCGCAGCTGCGGCGAATGCTGCGGGCGGCGCGCACCAATGACCTGAACGGGTACCACCGGGGGCTGGCGAACATGGCCGCACGAGCCGAAGAACTCGGCGGTGAGCTCAACATCGGCAGGGCGAAGATGGGCGGGGTGCTCATCAGGCTGGAAGTGCCGATGCCGGTGGCGGAAGGGGACACCGATGTCTGAGGAGGCCAGGTGGGCGGCCGGGGGCGCGGTGAGCGCACCGCCGGGTCCGGTGCGGATCGTGATCGTCGACGACCACTCCATCGTCCGGCAGGGGCTGCGGTCGCTGCTCGAACGGGAACAGGACCTCGAAGTGGTCGGGGAGGCCTCCACCGCGGCGGAGGCGGTCGCGGTGGTCGGCCGGACGCGGCCCGCAGTGGTGCTGTTGGACCTCAAGCTGTCCTCGGGTGAGGACTCTGAGGGCCTGGCCCTGTGCGAGCGGTTGACCGGGGAGCACGAGGGTCTCGGGGTCCTGGTGCTGACGACGTTCCTGGACGAGAAGCTCGTCGTCGACGCCGTGCACCGCGGTGCCCGTGGTTACGTGGTCAAGGACGTCGACACCACCGAGCTGGTCCGGGCGATCCGCGCGGTGGCCCGCAAGGAGAGCGCGTTCGACTCGCGCTCGGCCGCGGCGATGGTGCACTCGATGAACAACCGCTCCACCGCACCGGAACTGACCGAACGAGAGCTGGGTGTGCTCCGGCTGCTGGCCACCGGGTCGAGCAACCGGCACGTCGGCGGCCAGCTCTACATCTCCGAGACGACGGTGAAGTTCCACGTGCGCAACATCATGCGCAAGCTCGATGTCTCCACCCGCGCGGAAGCCGTCTACGAAGCAAGCAAGCGCGGGCTCATCTGAGTGTGGATCTTGACCTGCTGCCGTGTCGATCACGATGTGTGCCACGATCACCAGCAACGGCCCTTCCCAACAGTGCTCAAGGACCGACACGTCCATTAGGCGGAGTCGATGACGAGCCAGCCGCCGTGGTGCTCGTCGACCTCGTAGGGCAGTCCGGTGCCGGTCCCCAGCCGGTGCAGCTCGGCGGTGTCGAAGGTGCGCAGGTGCCCGTAGGCGGCCGTTGGTTCGGCTTCGAACGGGACCGCGACGACGACCCGTCGCCGCGCCAACCGGATCGCCTCGGCGAGGACGGCCTCGCCGTGCTCGGGATCGAGGTGCTCCAGCAGGTGGATGACCGTCACCGTGTCGACGGCCTGGTCCGGCAGCGGCACCCGTGCGCCGTCGCAAACCAGCGCGCCCAGCGATAGGCCCAGCTCGCGGGCGATGGTGCGCAGCAACGTGACGGTGCCGTTGGCGATGTCGGAGGCGACGACCGCGGTGCCGGGACGCTCGGCTAGCAGCAGGGCCAGGAATCCGAAGCAGGAGCCCACGTCGAGGACCCGGCCCGGCGGTACCAGCTCCAGCACCCGCGAGTAGACCGGCACCATCGCCGAGATCGATGAGTGCGGCGCGCCGCCGGCTTCCCTGGGGAGCCGGATCCGGGCGAGGGTGTTGCGGTAGAAGGTGGACCAGGCGTCGACCGAATCATCCACAGTGGATCTGACGATGCCGGTGAAGACCCGTTCGAAGACCTCCGCCCCGGTCAGCCAGCCCGGCGCGAACAGCTCGTCGGCCAGCTTGCCCGCCACGTCGTTGTCCAGCTCGTGCGGTTCGAGGCGGTGGCTGACCAGCACCCGGTGGCCGTCGCGGTGCAGGCCGAAGTGCCGGGTGCGGGTGATCGGGATCCGGTCCGGCGGCGGGTCGTGCCGCTCGTGCACCACGACCACCGCCTCGTCGCGGTAGCAGCCGGGACTGCTGCGGGCCAGCGGATCGATCGTGGCGCTGCCGGAGAACTGCCCCGCGTCACTCATCGCCCCACCGCCTCCGAGGACAGCGCATCCGATGTGCGGGCCAGGCCGGCCAGATCGCGCACTACTTCGACGCGGTCGCAGTGCTCGGCGTAGCGCAGTAGATCGCACCGGCCCAGACCCCACGAGTAGCGGGGTTCCGGTGTGAGCCAAATGGTTTCACGCACCCGCCGCGCCATCTCCGCGAAGGCCGCCACGTCCGGATCGTTGCCGTTGCCCCGGCCGTCGCCGAGCACCAGCAAGGTCGTCCGCCGGGTCAGGGATGAGCCGTGCTCGTCGAGGAACTCCCGCAGCGCGCCGCCGTAGTCGGAGTTGGCGTCGACGTCGAGGACCCCGCCCGCCGGCAGCCCGTCGAAGACCAGCCCGAGCGCCTTCTCCAGCGGATGTTGCTCGAACAGGTCGGTGATCTCGACTATGTCTGCGACGAAGGCGAACGTGCGCACCCGGCTGAACAGCGATTGGAGGCCGTGCACGAGATGCAGCGTGAAGCGAGCGGTGCTGCGCACCGACAGCGACACGTCGGCCAGCACCACCAGTCGCGGCTTGTCCTCGGCGCGCTTGGTGGTGACCGGCCGGAACGGAACTGCGTCGTAGCGCATGTTCCGGCGCATCGTCCGTCCGGAGTGGACCCTGCCGTGCGGGCTGGTTACCTGCTTGCTGGTGCGCGCCCCACGCAGACTCCGGGCCAGCCTGCGCAGCGAGTCCTCCAGCTCCTGGCGCTCCCGCTCGTCGATCCGGTCGGTGACGCCTGCGGGCGAGACCGACTCGACCGACCGATGTTCCAGCTCGGTGAGCTTGCGCAGGTGTTCCTTCAGGAGCGCGGGCAGGTCCTCGAGCACCCCGGACAGCGGCTTGCGCGGCAGTTGTAGGTCGGAGTCGGCATCCGCCAGCCAGTCCAGCAGGAGCCGTTCCTCGGCGATGGTCAGATCGGTGTCGACCCGGTGCCCGGTCTGCTGCGACAGCTGCCCGGGTGTGCCCGCGTTGTGCAGCCGGGCGGTCTCCAGCTGCACCCCGGCGCTGTCGCCGCGCCCCGGCGAGGACTGGTCACGGGAGAGGACTATCTCGTCGGTGATCGACGCGAGGTCGATCTTGTTGGCCTCTTGGTGCAGGTTGTACTGCTGGGCCAGGTCCTCCGGGTCGAAGAAGTCCCGCAGGTCCTTCGGGGCGTCATGGCTGTGGCCCTGTTGTGGTGTGCTGGAGGGCTCCTCAGAGGCGGTGAAGCGTTCGAGTTCACCGGTGTCGGACAGGTCGTCGTGAGTGTGGTCAGGCCCGTCGCCGTCGGTGGCCCCGACCACCGGCCGCAGGTGGAAGAAGGCGTCGAAGACGGCGTCGAACACCTCGTCGTCCCGGCGGTCCTTGATCAGCGCTATCCGCAGCGCGTCGCGCAGCACGGACCTGGACGACAGCACGCCGGGCTGCGACGCGCACCGCATGGCGTCGGTCGCCTCAGCGCCTGACACCCGCACCCCGTGCAGGCGCAGCAGGCGGACGAAGCGGTGCAAGCTCGTTTCCATACCGTCCCCTTGTGCCTCGTCAAGTAACGTTGATCTCGATGTCGGCTCGTCGGATCTTTGCGTTGATCGCGGAGCCCCGGTAGGGGCGAGAGCGCCGGGCAGTCATCAAGTGGTGAAGTCGTGTGTTATGCGTTTCGGGGGTTCTTTTTGCGGGCGTACATGTCTTGATCAGCTAGGTGCAGGAGTTCTTTTGGTTCAGTGGTGGGGTCTTGGGTCACGGCGATCCCGACGCTGGCCTTCAGGTTGACCTGGTGTCCGGCTGCGGTGGTCTTGGTGTTGAGGAGTTCTGAGATGCGGTCCCGTAGCGTTTCGGCTGTGGGGATGTCGTCGACGAGGCTGGCGACGACGAACTCGTCGCCGCCGAGTCGTGCCACCGTGGCACTGGGGTCCACGCCGGCCAGCAGTTGGTGGGCGGCTGCGGTCAGGAGATGGTCGCCGGCGAGGTGGCCGTAGCGGTCGTTGACTTGTTTGAGCTGGTCGAGGTCGGCGACGAGTACGGCCAGAACGCCGCTGCTACCGGCTAGTGCGGCGAGGTGGTGGTGTAGGCGGTCGGCGAGTAACGCGCGGTTGGCCAGTCCGGTCAGCGGGTCGTGCAATGCGAGGTGGGCGAGGTGGGCATCGGTCATGCGTCCGTTGCCGATCGCCTCGTAGTGGCTGACGGGGAAGGACGGCCGGCCGTCCGGGCCGGTGACGACGCTGGATCGGATCAATACCGTGATTGGGTGTCCGTCCTTGTGCCGGTAGCGTTTTTCCGTGCTGACGGTCTTTGTGCGGCCCGCACGCAGATCGGCGAGGGCGGTGTCGCCCTGCTCTTCATCGCCAGGGTAGGTCAGGTCGGAAAAGTGCATTGCGAGAATTTCATCGCGACGGTAACCCAGCAGGTCGCATAATGTGTCGTTCACCGATGTCCAATAGCCCTGCAGGTCCAGCAGGGCCATCCCGATCGGCGCCGTGGCGAAGCACTGGTCCCACAGGGTTTCGCAGCTACGGCGGGTGGTGACGTCCTCTGCCTGCAACAGGATGGAGCACGGGCGGCTGACGGTATCGTTGATGACCGAACCTGAGAGCCGCACCCAGATCGTCTGGCCGTCGGGCTTGTGGTACCACGTTTCCGCCACAGCGTGTCCGCGCGCGAGGGTGTCCCCGACAACGGCGTTCTGCAGGACCGCGTGGCCTGGACACAAGGTGTCGTGCGGGCGCGGCTGCAGTAGGTCTGCGGCTTCGTGGCCCAGTAGATTGCAGAGCGCCGGGTTGACGTACTGGGGGCGGCCCTGCACATCCAGCACCGCGGTGGGCACGGGCGCCTGATCGAAAACCGCATGCCACTCCACACCTCCCGCCCTGTCCGGCGTCGTCGGAACAGGTGGGCCTGCGCGGGCTGCCGGTGAATCGGGCAAGGTGGGGCCGTGCGCTGCGCATTGAGCCTGCGCGGTGTCATCCCAGCGGCGCTGTTCAAGCGCAAAATTCATCAAGTCTCCGGCAAGCCTGACGTGATAGTCGAACTCACGTGGCGAATGCATGGTCGGAAACTACGTCGGGATATGAGGCGTATGACGAGGTCGGAGAATTCACAGTGTTGTCCCAGGAATACCGCACCACTTCCTCCTCGATTACGGGTTTCTCGTAACAACTCGAAGGCTTCTCTCCGGAATCTCGATTACCAACGCGGGGACGCTGCCGCACACCCAAAACCGGAAACACCGCCACTTGACTTCGCCCCATAGGCTGCTCAGAAGGGAAGCTTGCGCGCGTCGGACGAACGGTTCGCACCGGAGCGCTGCAACGGGCCGCTGGTCCTCGCGCCGTAGTAGCCGTCGTCGTGCCTGCCCGGCTGGTCCATGGCGGCCCGGACCCGCTTGCCTTCGTCGTACTGGTCCACCTCCGCGCCGTCGTGCCCGTGCCCATGCCCATGCCCGTGCCCGTGCCCGTGGCCATGACCGTGCAGGTGCTCGGGCACATCGCGATTGGGGTCCCGCAGCTGGGGAATCAGTTCCCGCGCGCGGTCGAGATCCCGTTCGTACTTGAGGACGACGTTCGCCGTGTCCGCCAGCAGGGCTGGCCCCAGTTCGTCGACGCCGAGCACGGCCAGCGTGCGCGCCCAGTCGATCGTCTCCGAGATGCTCGGGGCCTTCCGCAGAGGCAGTCCGCGGATGTCGCGCACGATCTCGGCGAGTTGGGCGGCCAGGGCGTCGGGCAGCCCGGTGTTCTTGGAGCGGATGATCTCCAGCTCCCGCTGGACGTCCGGGTAGTACAGGAAAAGGTGCAGGCACCTGCGTTTGAGTGCCGCCGACAGATCGCGGGTGTTGTTGGACGTCAGCACGACGTACGGGGGCGTCGCGGCGCGGTAGGTGCCGATCTCGGGAACCGAGACCTGGTACTCGCCGAGGCATTCCAGCAGAACGGCTTCGAGCGCCTCGTCGGCCCGGTCGACCTCGTCGATGAGCAGCACGGCGGGCTGCTCGCCGCGCACCGCGTCCAGCAGCGGCCGGCTGGCCAGGAACCGCTCGGAGAAGAAGGCGCTGTCCTGGTCGCCGATCGCGTCGACCGCGGTGTGCAGGTCGGGAGCCTCGGCGACGAGCTCACCGATCTTTTCCCGCAGCATCTGGGTGTAGAGCAGCTGCTTTCCGTAGTCCCATTCGTAGAGGGCCTTGGTCTCGTCCTGCCCCTCGTAGCACTGGAGCCGGAGCAGCCGCCTGCCGGTCGCGGTTGCCAGCGCCTTGGCCAGTTCGGTCTTGCCGACGCCGGCGGGTCCTTCGAGCAGCAGTGGTTTCTCCAGCCGGGTGCTGAGGAAAACGGTGGTCGCCAGGCGCTGGTCAGCGAGGTAGCCGCCCTCGGCGAACCGGTCCAGGACCTCCTGCACCGACTCGAACGGGGCTTCGGTGGTGGCGTGCACGGTTCCTCCGATTCTGGGTGGGGCGGCGGGCCCGCCCGCCACCCCACGCCGGGTCAGCTGAGCAGGTCGTCCAGGTCGCCGGTCATGCAGTGCTCGACGACCGGGCGGACCGTGTCGAACGTGCATTCCTTGGCGTTGCCCGGAGTGCAGGCGTCACCGAGCACGTGCCGGGTGATGGCGTCGACGTCTTCGGCGTCGCCCTTGATCTCCTTGCGTCGCTCGTAGTACTTCGTCGGCCCCTCGCCGAGCCGGTTCTTGGAGTAGGTGTCCTTCTTGACGTCGACGAAGCGCTCCGCGATGCCGACGTCGCGCAGCAGCCGGATCGCCGCAGCCAGCGCCGCGTCCGCGGCCTGCACATCGGTCATCCCATGGGTGTCGATGCCCATGGCCCTGGCGATGTCGGCGAAGCGTTTGTAGGCGACCGGCATGTTGAAGGCCCACACGCGCGGCAGCGCGATCGCGTTGTTGAGCCCGTGGTGGGTGTCGTAGAACGCGCTCACGGCGTGCGAGATCGAGTGGATGATCCCGAGACCACCGGAGTTGAACGCCTGCGCGGCGATGTACTGCGCGTACATCATGCCCTCGCGCCCGGCCAGGTCCTGGCCGTTCCACGTCGCCTCGCGCAGGTGCTGCGCGGTGAGCTTGATCGCGTGCAGCGCGTTGCCCAGCGATGGCTGGAAGTTCAGCCGCGAGACGTAGGGCTCCGAGGCGTGCGCGAGGACGTCGAAACCGCACTGCGCCGTGTAGTCGACGGGGCAGTCGTAGTACAGCACTGGATCGTCGATGGCGAGGCTTGTGACCGAGGCGTCGTCGAAGGCAACGTACTTGTGCGGGTTCTCCGGGTCGGTGGTGGTGTCGGTGATGACGTAGGCCCAGGACGTTTCCGAGCCGGTGCCCGCGGTCGTGGACACCGCGATGTGCGGCGGGTTGTTCGGGTTCTCCGACTTGTTGAAGCCCTCGAAGTCGTTGACGTTGCGGCCGTCGTGGGCCACTGACACCCGGGCTCCCTTGCAGGCGTCGTGCGAGGAACCGCCGCCGATGGAGATGAAGCTGTCGCAGCGGTTCTCCTGGTACAGCGTCACCGAGTCCATGACGTTGTAATCCTTGGGGTTGGACTCGACCTGGTCGTAGAGCACCGGCTCCAAGCCGTGGTACTTCAGCGACTCGACGATGTTGTGCACGATGTCGGTGCCGCGCAGGCCGGAGGTCATCACCAGCGGCTTGGTGAAGCCGAGCTTGATCGCCTCCGGGCCGATCATCTCGTGCGCCCCGGGACCCATCAGGGCCCGCGGGAACGGGTGGAACTCCTTGAGCGGGAACGGCTTGAGCAGCTCCTCGACCTTCATGCGGCGTCTCCTCTCCAGCTGACTTCCGCTCGTGACGTGGGTCACGGCGCGGATTGGTGGGGACGCTAGGTCGTCGCGCCGGCCGGCGGGTAGACGTAGGACTGCAAACCCCCGATGTGGACACCCAAGACCGGCCGTCCAAGCAGTGCGGCACCTGTCCGATCGGACAGGTGCGGGTCAGGACAGGCGTTCGACGAAGTCGGTGGCCGCGCGTACCACCTCCGTCGGATCGCCGGTGCTACCACCGCGTCGCATTGCTCGGTGAAGTCCTCACATCCCGCACGACGCCCGCTGGCCGTTAGCGCCGCGTTTCCGGGTGGTCCAGCCAATCTGGTGTACCCGGGCCGCCGAGGCTCCGCCAGCTTCTCTCTCTCCGCCCGGCGCCCGCCTGGTGCACCGAGCACGGCACCACCGTCCCGGAGTCCAGTCCGCACCTGTCCGACCGGACGGGTCGGGAAGGACCGTCAGCACGGCGAACCCGCTGGGAACCGGGGGCTAGCTTCGGTTCGACCACGGCGAGACCGCCTGGCAGAGAGGGGAAGTCGCCATGTCCGACCAGACCGCCGAGCTGCCCGAGCACGACCTCGACTCCGATGAGGTCGAGGAACTCCTCGTCGAAGAGGTGTCGATCGACGGGATGTGCGGTGTCTACTGAGCGCCGCGTCTCCGGGGGCCGATCACTGCCCCCGGAGGCGCGGGACCACCCCGCCTTCGAACCGGATGGCCCCTACGCGCTGAGCCCGAACGTGGCGCTACGCCCGGAGCCCTTCGGTGCGCTGGCCTACCACTTCGGCAACCGCCGGTTGTCGTTCCTCAAGACGCCGCTGCTGGTGACCGTGGTCCAAGGCCTGCACAAGCACCGGTCCGCGCGGGCGGCACTGTCCGCCCACGGCGTCGCCCGGCACGAGGAGCGCGGATACCTCAGCGCGCTCGCGTCGCTGGCCCGCGCGGACATGATCGTCCGCGCCTGACCCGGGAGTTGCCCATGCCCACTGCCGCAGTCCCACCACTGGTCGAACAGTTCAAACACGGACTCGACTCGCCGATCTGCCTGACCTGGGAGTGGACCTACGCCTGCAACCTGTCCTGCGCGCACTGCTTGTCGTCATCGGGGCGCCGCGACCCCGACGAGCTGAGCACCGACGAGATCAAGCGCGTCATCGACGAGCTGGAGCGGATGCAGGTCTTCTACGTCAACGTCGGCGGCGGCGAACCGACCGTGCGCCCGGACTTCTGGGAACTGGTCGACTACGCCGTTGCCCACCACGTCGGGATCAAGTTCTCCACCAACGGTTTCCGGATCACCCCCGAGCGCGCGAGGCAGCTCGCCGCGACCGACTACGTCGACGTGCAGATCTCGCTGGACGGCGCCACCGCCGAGGTCAACGACGCGGTGCGCGGGCCGGGGTCCTACGACACCGCGATGCGGGCGATGCAGAACCTCGCCGCAGCCGGAATGCGCGGCTTCAAGATCTCCGTGGTGATGACGCGGCAGAACGTCGACCAGCTCGACGAGTTCGAGCGGATCGCCGACTTCTTCGACGCGCAGCTGCGGATCACCAGGCTGCGGCCGTCCGGGCGCGGGGCCGACGTGTGGGACGAACTGCACCCGACCGCCGAGCAGCAGACGCAGATCTACCGGTGGCTGCTCGACCACGGCGAGCGGGTGCTGACCGGGGACTCGTTCTTCCACCTCAACGCGCTGGGTTCGGATCCCCTGCCGGGTCTGAACCTGTGCGGAGCGGGCCGGGTGGTCTGCCTGATCGACCCGGTCGGTGACGTCTACGCCTGCCCGTTCGCCATCCACGACGCTTTCCGCGCCGGCAACATCCGCGAGGCCGGGTTCGGCGCGGTGTGGCGCGATTCCGCGTTGTTCCAGGATTTGCGCCGGCCGCAAACGGGCGGCGCGTGCACGTCATGTGCCGCGTACGACGCCTGCCAGGGCGGGTGCATGGCGGCGAAGTTCTTCACCGGGTTGCCGCTGGACGGCCCGGATCCGGAGTGCGTCAAGGGGCACGGCGAGGCCGCGCTGGCGGCGGTCGAGCCGGGCGCCTCGCCGCGACCGGCGCAGGACCACTCCCGGCCCAGCGCGCGCCAGCAGCAGGTCATGCTCGGGCTGCCGTCGGCCCGCCGACCCGACCGTGCCTGCGATACGAGCCCACTTGCGGGGTTGACATGAGCCGGTCGCTGGTCACGCCCGTCGAACTGGGCCGCCATCGGGCACCGAGCCGGGTCCTGTTCGGGCCGCACGAGACCAACCTCGGTCGCAAGCGGGCGATCTCGGACCGGCACGCGGCTTACTACGAGCGGCGTGCGCGCGGCGGCGCGGGTGTGATCGTCACCGAGATCGCCAGCGTGCACCCGTCCGATTGGCCCTACGAGCGCGCGCCGCTGGCCGCCGAGTGCGCCGAGGGGTGGGCGCGGGTGGCGCAATCCTGCCACCCGCACGGCTCGCTGGTCCTCGCCGGGCTCGGGCACGCGGGTCTACAGGGGTCGTCGGCGTTCTCCCAGGCGCCGCTGTGGGCCCCTTCCCGGTTCCCCGATCCGGCCAGCCGTGAGATGCCGATGGAGGTTGAAGAGCGCGAGATCGAAGCCCTCGTGGCCGGTTTCGGCGATGCCGCGGCGCTCGGGGTGCGCAGCGGCCTGGACGGGGTGGAGGTCAACGCCGGGCAGCATTCGCTGCTGCGGCAGTTCCACTCGGGCCTGACCAACCACCGGACCGATCGCTACGGCGAGGACGGGCTGCTGCTGACCGAAGAGGTGCTGCGCGCCGTTCGGGAACGGATCGGCGACGCGCTGCTCGGTCTCCGGTTGAGCTGCGACGAGCTGGCACCCTGGGCGGGGGTGACACCCGAGACCGCCGCCGAGCAGGCGACGCGGTTGGCGCCGCTGGTGGACTACCTCGTCGTGGTGCGCGGATCTGTGTTCTCGGCGTCGGCGACCCGGCCCGACGGGCACACCGAACCGGGGTTCAACGTCGAACTCTGCCGCCAAGTCCGGCCGCACGGCACGCCAACGGTGCTGCAAGGCTCCATTGTGGATCCGGATCGCGCCCAGCGGGCCCTCGACGACGGTGTGGCCGACCTGGTCGAGATGACGCGCGCGCAGATCGCCGATCCCGATCTGGTGCGCAAGGTTCGTGCGGGGGTGCCCGAGCGGGTGCGCCCGTGCGTGCTGTGCAACCAGGCGTGCATGGTGCGGGACAACCGGAATCCGGTGATCTCCTCGGTAGTCGAACCGGGGAGCGGGCACGAACCCGTCGACTTCCCGCCGCCGGGCACCGATCCGGCGCCCAAGCGCGTGCTCGTCGTCGGCGGTGGGCCCGCTGGGATGGAGGCGGCGCGGATTCTGGCCGAGCGCGGCCACGCCGTGGAGTTGGCCGAGCGCCAGCAGCGCCTGGGCGGCGCCGCAAGGCTGGCGGCGATGCTTCCCGGCAGGCACCGGTTCACCGACGCGATCCGGTGGTGGGAAGGGGAACTCGACCGGCTCGGCATCGCGGTCCGCCTTGGCGTTGACGTGGACCAGGCGCACCTCTGGAGTGCGCAGGCAGCGGGCATCGAGGTGGTGCTGACGACCGGATCGGTGCCAGGGCCGAGGAACTACGACATCCGGCCGGGCACCACCGTGCTCGACGCAGCCGATGCGCTGCTCCGCATCGACGACCTCCCGACCGGACCCGTGCTGGTCTTGGACCCGATCGGCGACGCGGTAGGGGTGGGGCTGGCCGAGCTGCTCGCCGAACGCGGCCGGACGACCTCCCTGGTCACCCAGGACCAGGTTGCGGGCACGAAGCTGGCGATCACCGGGGACCTGGCCGACGCGAACGCGCGTCTCCAGCGCGTCGGCGTCCACCGGGAACTGCGCAGCCTGCTGCGGGAGGTCGGCGATGGTCACGCCGTGCTGGAGGACTGCTGGACCGCCGAGCGACGCACCGTCGAGTGCGCCGTGCTGATCCATTGTGGACACCGATTGCCGGAGGAGTCGCTGTACCGGCAGGGCACGCCCCGGGCCGGCGACTGCGTTGCGCCGCGCACTGTCCTCGAAGCGGTGCTGGAAGGCCGTCGGACAGCCGTGCGCGTCGGCAGCATGCCCGTCACCACCGAAGCCGGACCGCCGGCGCCCGCGAGGAGCGGCCCATGAGTGGTCAAGGACGCTACCGCTATCTGTTCTCGCCGCTGCGGATCGGTCCTGTGGTCGCGCGCAACCGCATCGTGTTCTCAGCGCACCTGACCAACTACGCCGAAGATGGGCATCCGACCGAGCAGCACGCTGCCTACTACGCGGCGCGGGCGGCGGGCGGCGCCGGGCTGGTGATCACCGAGGAGCATTCGACCCACCCGACGGACTGGCCGTACGAGAAGCTCATCCACGGTTTCCACCGGTCGGTCATCCCAGGCTACCGACGCATCACCGAGGCCGTGCACGCGCACGGGACGCCGATCTTCGCGCAAATCAACCACAACGGCGGTCAAGCCTCGTCGATGTACTCACGCCTGCCGGTGTGGGCGCCGTCGACGGTACCCGACCCGATGTTCCGAGAGGTGCCCAAGGCGCTGGAGCAGCACGAGATCAACGAGGTCGTCGCCGGGTACGGCACGGTCGCCGCGCACTGCGCCGAAGGCGGCTTCGACGGCGTCGAGCTCCAGTGCTCGCACTCGTCGATCGTGCGCGGATTCCTGTCCCCGGCGACGAACAAGCGCACCGACGCCTACGGCGGCAGCCTGCCCAACCGAATGAGGCTGCTGCGCGAGATCATCCACGCGGTACGCGAGTCGATCGGCCCCGACCGGGCGCTGGGGGTGCGCATCTGCGGGGACGAGCTGATCGAGGGCGGCACGACCATCGACGAAGCGGTGGAGATCGCCGCCGCAGTCGAGGCGACCGGGAAGGTCGACTACATCAACACCTCGATCGGCGTCGCCACCTCGACGCTGTACATGATCGAGGCATCGATGCACGTCCCGCCGGGATACGCGCTGTTCATCCCGAACGCGCTGCGCCGCAGGGTGAACCTGCCGGTGGTGGGCGTCGGGCGGTTCAAGGACCCGCAGCAGGCCGAGCGGGCGCTGGAGGAAGGTCACTGCGACCTCGTCGGCGTGGTGCGCGGGCAGATCGCTGACCCCGACTTCGCGGCCAAGGCGCGGGCCGGAGCGGCCACCGACATCCGCACCTGCCTGTCGTGCAACCAGGAATGCGTGGGCCGGATGGGCTTGAACCGGTGGCTCGGCTGCATCGAGAACCCCCGTGCTGGCAAGGAATCGACCGCGTTGCCGACTCCGGCCGTCCGCGGCAGACGGGTGCTGGTGGTCGGCGGCGGTCCCGGCGGCCTGCAGGCCGCGGCCGTCGCCGCGCGGCGCGGACACCGGGTCACGGTGCTGGAGGAACAACCGCGCACCGGAGGTCAGGTATCGGTCGCGGCGAGCGTGCCGAGCCGGGCGGAATTCCTCGATGTGGTGCGGAACCTCGCTGCCGAGTGCGAGCGGCACGGGGTCGAGATCCGCACCGGGGTGCGCGCCGACGCGACGCTGATCCGGGCTGAGAGCCCCGACGTGGTCGTGCTGGCCACCGGTGCCCGTCCGCAGGCTCCGCACTGGGCTGGTGGTTGCGAACGGGTGGTGGACGTCCGCGACGTGCTGGAAGGACGGGCCGAACCCGATGGCGACGTGGTCGTCGTCGACGACCTCGGCTTCCACCAGTCGACCTCCACCGCGGAGCTGCTGGCCGAGCGCGGCTGTGCGGTCGAGCTGGTCACCGCGGGCATGGTCGTCGGGCAAGACCTGGGCATCACCCTTGACATGGAGTCGTTCAACGTCCGCGCCCACAGGCATGGGATCGCCCAGTCCACCGACCTGGTGGTGATGGGCTGCGGTCGGCAGGACGACGGGGGAGTAGTCCTGCAACTGCTGCACCACCCGACCGGCCAGATGCGCGAGCGCCGGTGCGACTGGGTCGTCTGCGCGACGCATCAGGCGCCGAACGACCAGCTGTGGCACGAACTCCGCGGCAGCCCGTTCGACGTGCACCGCGTCGGCGACTGCATCGCCCCCCGCCGAGCGCACGCCGCCGTGGTGGAGGGCCATCGAGTGGGGGTGGCGTTGTGAGCCAGCACAAGATCGCCGCGATCGTCGTGCGCGACGGCACGCTGCCGCTCGGGGCAGACGAAGCAGCTGCAGAAGCCGGAGGTACGGCCCTGGTGGTCGGCAGCGGCGCACGCGCAGCCGCCGAAGGGCTCAGCGCGGACCGCGTCGTGATCGCCGAGAGCAGCCCGGCCGAGATGGGCGGCCTCGCCGCGAGCATCGCGCCGGAGCTGGACGACCACCGGATCGTGGTGCTGCCGGCATCACCTGACGGCCGCGACCTTGCGCCGCGGCTGGCGGTGGAGCTGGACCGGCCGCTGCTGGCTTGGGCGACCCGATGCGGCGACGACGAGGTGGAACTGGCGCGCTTGGACGATCGCGTCGCATTGCGCGTCGCGGTGGACCGGCCCGTGGTCGTCACGCTCGCGCCGAATGCGCGGAGCGCCGAAGCGCGACGGCAGCGTCCGCGCATCGAGCCGCGTGTCGTGCCGGAACGGGTCCGGCACGACGCGCGGCTGGTCGAAACTCTCCCGCCCGATCCGTCCACGATGGATCTCGGCGAGGCGCCGCGGATCTTCGCCGGAGGTGCGGGATTGGTGCCATCGGGGGAGTCCGGCACCGAGGCGATGCGGCTGCTGGGCGAGGTGGCCCGAGCTCTGGGCGCCTCGGTCGGGGCGACCAGGGTCGTCACCGACGCGGGCTGGCTGGACTACTCCCGCCAGATCGGCACCACCGGGGTCGTCGTCGACCCGCGGCTCTACGTCGCGTTCGGAATTTCCGGGGCCACGCAGCACACCGGCGGGCTCGGCGACCCCGACTGCGTCGTGAGCATCAACACCGATCCGTCGTGCCCGATGACCGCCATGGCCGATCTGGGCATCGTCGCCGACGCGCCCGAGGTGCTGCGGGAACTGGCCCGCAGGCTCGGGGTGGCGGAGCAGTCGTTCGCGGGAGGGAGGCACCGTGCCGGTTGACGAGACGCAGTTCGACGCGGTGGTGGTGGGTGCGGGACCGGCTGGCTCCGCCGCGGCGCTGGAACTGGCCCGCGCGGGTCGCCGGGTTGCGCTGCTGGAACGCGGTCCGTTCCCCGGATCGAAGAACGTCTACGGCGGTGTGGTCTACGGCCGCATCCTCGACGAGGTCGCCGAGCAGTGGTGGAGCGAGGTGCCGGTGCAGCGGTGGATCACCCGCCGCAGCACGATGATGCTCACCCCGACGCAGTCGATATCGGTGGACTTCCGCAGCCAGGACTGGAGCGGGCCGCCGCACAACGGCATGACCACCTACCGCGCGGACTTCGATTCCTGGCTCGCGGGCAAGGCG
The DNA here is from genome assembly GCF_040655595.1 of Saccharopolyspora sp. NPDC050389. Lineage (NCBI taxonomy): Bacteria > Bacillati > Actinomycetota > Actinomycetes > Pseudonocardiales > Pseudonocardiaceae > Saccharopolyspora > Saccharopolyspora sp. NPDC050389. The sequence continues at coordinate 88,954 of NZ_JBFAKG010000026.1, read as the reverse complement.
GTGGGGGCGGGCGCCGAGCTGATCACCTCCACGGTGGCGACCGAACTGCTCTGCGACGACACCGGGCGGATCGTCGGTGTCCGCACCGACCGGCCCGACGGTGATCTGCGTGCGCCGGTGGTGATCGCCTGCGATGGCGTGAACTCGTTCCTGGCCAAGAGCGCCGGCCTGCTGCCGGCGGCCGACGCCGAGCACCACACGCTCGGTGTGAAGGAGACCCTCGCGCTGCCGCGCGGCGTCCTCGAAGACCGGTTCGGCCTTGGCCCGGATGACGGACTGGACATCGAGATGGTCGGCTGCACCGGCCCGATCGCTGGCGGCGGTTTCCTCTACACCAACAAGGAAACCGTCAGCATCGGGCTCGTGCTTGCGCTGTCCGACCTGGCTAGGTCCGGCCGCAGGCCTGAGGAACTGCTCGCCGAGCTCAAAGCGCACCCATCGATAGCGCCGATGCTGCGGGGCAGTGAGCTGAAGGAGTACTCCGCGCACCTGATCCCCGAAGGTGGCTACGACCACATGCCCAGGCTGGCCACCGACGGGCTGCTGCTCGCCGGGGACGCGGCCGGGATGTGCCTGGCGGCGGGCATCTGGCTGGAGGGCGTCAACTTCGCGATCGGCTCCGGCCTGGTCGCCGGTCGAACGGCCGCACGTGCGCTCGATCGAGGGGACGTGACGGCGGCGGGGCTGGCGCAGTACCGCCAGCGGTTGGCCGACACCTTCGTCCTGGCCGACCACCGGCGCCTCCGGCGGGCGCCGGGGTTCGTGCTCTCGCCACGTGTTCAGCACGAATATCCGGGCTTGGTCTGCGATTTCCTGCAACATCTGTTCACAGTGGACAACCCGGTACCGAAGCCCCGGCTGGGTGCATTGCTGCGCAGGACCGCGCGGCGACGGGGGATCAAGCTCACCGACCTCGCCCGCGACGCGCTGGCGGGTATGCGGGCCTTTCGATGAAGGGAGTGACCGATGCCGGGTACCGACCGCTACCCGCCGACGTCGTTCGAAGAGCGGATGGACGGCGTGGAGTTCCGGGTTTCCGAGCGGGCGCACATCACCGTCGACTCCGAGGTGTGCCGATCGTGCACGACGAAGGCGTGCGTGCACTCGTGCCCGGCCAAGCTGTTCGTGCCGACCGGCGACGGCGGAATCCTGTTCAACTACGAGCAGTGCTTCGAGTGCGGGACCTGCTACATGGTCTGCAATGAGTCGGGCGCGATCACCTGGACCTATCCCGACGGCGGTGACGGCGTCGTGTTCCGCAACGGCTGAGCGCATGCCTCCGAACTCCGCTCGCGGCGGCGGAACCTCGCGCGGCGGAAACCGGCTTGGTCCGTTGGAAGAGTTTCTGTCGAAGACCAGCTCCGAGGAGCGACCTGATGGACATGGTTGGATCCGGCGGTCCGGTGATCGTCGCCGCGCTGAAGTGGTCTTGGCTGCGGGCGTCGGTCGACCCGCTCACCGGCTCGGTTCGGGTCGTGGTGCACGACACCGGAGTGTCGGCCGCCGACGAGGCCGCGCTGGAACACGCCTTGCGCCTGGCGGGCCGGTGGTCCGGCCGCGTCGTGGCGGTCACCTGCGGGCCACCAGAAGCCGACGCGGCGCTGCGAGCGGCACTGGCCGCCGGAGCAGCCGAGGCGCTGCGCGTCGACGCCGCGGCTCCGGATGCGTCGGCGCTGGTCGGCAACGGGCGGCAGGTGGCCAGGTCCATGGCGGCGGCCGTGCGCCGGCGGTACGGCGTGCCTGCCCTCACGTTGTGCGGTGACCGCTCGGTCGATCGTGGAACCGGGACGGTGCCGGGGTTCCTGGCGGCGGAGTTCGGGACGGCTCAGGCCCTGGGCGTGGTGCGCCTGGAACCCGGCGAGGTGGGCGACCTGCTCGTGCACCGCCGTCTCGACCACGGTCGGCGGGAGGTGTTGCAGGTGAACTGCCCAGCCGTGGTTTCAGTGGAAGCCGCGGGAGTTCGCCTGCGGCGGGCGTCGCTGCCGGCAGTGATGTCGTCTCGATCCGGGGAAATCGCCGTGGTGAAGGAGTCGAGCGCCGCAACGGCGTCGCCGAGGGTGCTGGCGCAAGGTCCGCCCCGCCCGCGCACGCACGCGATCGAACCACCAGCCGGGAACCGGCCGCAAGAACGGCTCGTCGAACTCACCGGCGCGTTCCAGGCGAGCACCTCCGTGCGCATCGTGGGCCCGCTTCCCGCGTCAGAGGCCGTGGACGAACTACTCGGCTACCTCCGCGAGCGCGGCTACCTGTGGGAGAGCGACGGGAGCCAGCCATGAGCCTCTTGCTCGCAGAGCAGTCGTGGCCGGACCTCAAGGGCCGCCGCCCGCTCGTCGTCGTTCCGCTCGGCTCGTGCGAGCAGCACGGGTTGCACCTCCCGGTGGACACCGACAGCTCCATCGCAACCGCGGTGGCGTGGCAGGCGGTGCGCGAACTCGGCGCGGACACCGACGTCCTGCTGGCCCCGACCCAGCCCTACACCGCAAGCGGTGAGCACGAGGGTTTCCCCGGCACCGTCTCGATCGGGTGCGAAGCAGTGCACCTGCTCCTGGTCGAACTCGGCCGCTCACTCTCGCGGTGGTGCGGGCGGATGCTGATCGTCAACGGGCACGGCGGCAACAATGCGACGCTGGCCGAGGCCGTCGCGCAACTTCGTCGTGAGCGGCGCGACGTCGCCTGGTGGCCGTGCGCGGTCGGACGTGGAGACGCCCACGCGGGGCGGACCGAAACATCGATGCTCATGGCGCTTCGGCCGCTCGCCGTACGGGGCGACCGCGCTCGCGCGGGACGTACCGAGCCGGTCGAGGAGCTCATGGGCGAACTGGTGCGGACATCGGTTCGCGCCGTCAGCTCCAACGGCGTGCTGGGGGATCCCAGCGGTGCTTCGGCGGCCGAGGGCGAGATTCTGCTCAACGAGATGTCCACCCGGCTCAGCGCCGCCGTGCGGTCCTGGACCGTGCGGCGAGGACGCCTCGTCCGGGCACCGGCTGGGGTCATGTCATGACCGGCCGTCCGACCGCCGTGGTCACCGGCGCCGCACGTGGGATCGGCGCCGCCGTTGTGCGTCGGCTCAGCGACGTCGGGTGGAACGTCTTCGCGGTCGATCTCTGCGAGGACGATCCGGCCGTGCCGTATCCGCTGGGTACAGTCGATCAGCTCCGGAGCCTGGAGAGCGGGATCGTGACGGCCGTGCCGGGCGACGTCCGCGAGCCGGGCGTTCTCGACGCCGCCGTGGAGCAAGCACTCCACCGGCATGGACGCCTGGACGCGGCGGTAGGCGCCGCAGCCGTGGTCCTGGGCGGCCAACCGCTGTGGGAAACCACCGACCAGCAGTGGAACGCGCTGTTCGGCACTGACGTGGTCGGCTTGCTGAACCTGGCCAGAGCCGCAGTTCCCGCGATGTTGGGCGCACCGGAGCCGCGTCGTGGCCGGTTCGTCGCGCTCGCCTCCGCTGCGGAGCACACCGGCTTGTGGCACCTGGGAGCGTATTGCGCGGCCAAACACGCGGTCCTGGGACTGGTGCGAGGGCTGGCGGCCGATTTGCAGGGAACCGGGATCGGCGCGGTGGCGGTTTCCCCCGGATCCACTCGCACGGACATGCTTCGTGCCACCGCGGCCCTGTACGGCCTGTCCAATATGGACGATCTCGCTAGGCATCAACTCGTCAACCGGTTGCTGGAACCGGAGGAGGTGGTGGCGGCGGTGGCGTGGGCATGTTCGCCGGAGGCGAGCGCGATCAACGGAACCGTTCTGCACGCCGACGGGGGGTTCATGGGATGAGCACAGCGCTGCCAACGGGCTTCGCCGTCGAGTTGGACAAGGCGACCAGGATCTCGCGAGACGGGACGCTGGTGTTCGGGGGAAGCCCCGCCCGCCTGCTGCGGCTGAACCGCCGCGCGGCCGACCTAATCGGGGACGGCACGTTCACCGTCCGGGACACCACCTCGGCCCGCCTCGCCCGCGTACTGCTCGACGCGGGTGTGGTCCATCCCCGCCCCGCGTGCCCACAACCGCGATCGGTCGCCATCGTGATCCCCGTGCGAGATCGGGTGGACATGCTGGCCAGGGTGTTGCGCGCGGTGCGGACCGACCCGGCGACCGCCGATGTGCCGGTGGTGGTCGTCGACGATGGCTCCCGCGATGGCGAGGCGGTCCGGGCGGTGGCGAGCGAGCACGACGCCGAGGTCGTCCGGCACGAGACCAGCCGTGGGCCGGCGGCGGCTCGCAACGCGGGCCTGCGCGCGACGGCGCAGGAATTCGTAACCTTCTGCGACTCCGACACCGTCCCGTTGTCTGGTTGGCTACCGCCGCTGCTCGCGCAGTTCGACGATCCATGCGTCGGCCTCGTCGCGCCGAGGATCGTTGCCCTACCGGAAGAGCGGGAGACCCGTATCGGCGCATTCGAACGGACCTGCTCCCCCCTGGACCTGGGAGCCGCTGAAGCTCCTGTGATTCCGATGTCCAAAGTGGCGTACGTGCCGAGTGCGGCAATCGTCCTGCGGCGTTCGGCAGCTCCCGGTGGTTTCGCCGAAGAACTCCGGGTCGCCGAGGACGTCGACCTGTGCATGCGCCTGCACCGCGCGGGGTGGCGGCTCCGGTACGTGCCCGCCGCGCAAGTGGCCCACGACCACCGAACCGGGCTGGTGCGGTGGGTTGCTCGGCGCGCCTTCTACGGCTCGGGTGCGGCGTTGCTGGCCCGGAGGCATCCGGGCCAGGTGCCACCGATGCACGTGACGGGCTGGTCCCTGCTGGCCGTCGGACTGCTGCTGACCCGCAGGCCTGCCGCCGTCGCCGCTGCCCTGGGGCTGTCCACCGTGGCCGGAGTGCGCCTGGCCCGGCGGATGCCCGACGCCGACACCCCAGTGCGAGCGGCAGGCCTGCTGACCCTGGCGGGGTTGTTCTCCACCGCGGTCCAGCTGCTGCGTGCCGGTGTCCGACATCACTGGCCCCTCGGGCTCGCGTTGGCGATCAGCAGTCGGCGGGCACGGCGATTGCTGATCCTTGGCTCTACTGTGGACGCATTGGTGGAGCGCAGCCGGAGGGGTTCGCGAGTGGACCCGGTCACCTTCGTCGCCTTGCGCAGGCTCGACGATCTCGCCTACGGGGCCGGAGTCTGGTGGGGTGCGGTGAGGCAGCGCACGCCCGCGCCGCTGGTCCCGAAGATCGCAGGATTCCGGTGTGGACGCTTTCGGCATCGATTCCGAGAACGATCCGAGCGTGGGCTGGCTCATTGCGGGCCCTAGGTGCGGCGGTTAGTTTCCCCGCAATACCCCAGCTCGCAGGCGATTTTTCCTGCTGTGCGAAGCGAAATCCGGGAGGTGTGCCATGCCGTCGTGGCGGGTGCGCGATTTTCATGACGACGATCTGGACCAGGCGATCCACATCTGGGACCAGAGCAGGGAAGGTGGAGAGCCGGTGTTCTCCGCTGCCGAGGTGGTCTCGATCGCGCGGGCCGGTCATCCGGCGATGGTCGCAGTGGTGGAGCAGGACGTCGTGGGCATGGCAGCGGCGAAGGTGGAGGGCGAGCGGGCCTGGTTGGCGCTGTTCGCCCTCGACGCCCGGTGGCGCAACCGCGGCATCGGCAGCGCGCTGCTGACCGAGCTGGAGAAGAAGCTGCGCGGGCAGGGGGTGCACCGCATCGCGAGCCTGGTCCCCGAGGGGGCCGCGGGGTTTCGGGCGATGGTCAACTCCGGCTACCGGCCGCGCACCGACCTGACCTACTTCGAGAAGGTCGAGGACCTCGACCCGGCCGACTTCGACGTGCTTGAGGAGCTCGGCGGCAGGCTGCTGCCGCCTGGGCAGTGGGACGCGTTGGCGGGAATGCAGCGTGAAAAGGACGTCATCGAACGACGGGTCGTGTTGCCGATCTCGCATTCCGCACAGGCCGAACGCCACGGCGTGCTGCCTCCGAAGGCGATCGTGCTGTTCGGGCCGCCGGGAACCGGCAAGACCAGCTTCGCCAAGGCGGTCGCCTCCCGCCTGAACTGGCCGTTCGTGGAGCTGTTCCCGTCGCGCCTGGCCGCGTCGTCCCCGGACGGGTTGGCGGCCTCGCTGCGGGCGGTGTTCGCTGAGCTGGAGGAACTGGACGACCTGGTGCTGTTCATCGATGAGGTCGAGGAGATCGCCGGGATCCGCTCGACGCCCGCAGCCGGTCCTGCGCACGGGGTGACCAACGAACTGCTCAAGCTGATCCCCGGCTTCCGCGAACACGACCACCGCCTGCTGGTCTGCGCCACGAACTCGGTGAGCTCCCTGGACTCGGCGTTCCTGCGGCCGGGCCGGTTCGACTACATCATCCCGGTAGGCCCGCCGGACCCGCCCGCCAGGCGGGCGATCTGGTCGCGCTACCTCGGCCCGGCGCGCGACAACGTCGACCTGGACCTGCTGGTGGAGCGCTCCGCTCTGTTCACCCCGGCCGACATCGAGTTCGCCGCGCGCCAAGGCGCCCAGGCGGCCTTCGAGCGCGACGTGCTGCACGACGACAGCGGGCTGGCTACGACGAAGGACTACCTGCGGGCGATCTCCGACACCCGGCCGACGCTGACTGCCGAAGCCATCACCGAGTTCGAGCAGGACATCGAGGCCTACACCAGGTTGTGATCGACATACTTTCCCGCAGAGTCCCCGGACACGGGGCGGGACCGTCGTTTCCGGGGAGGGCTCGATGCCCCAGCGACGTACGGGGTTCGTTCGGGGCGATCGGCGGCGGGCCGTCGACCACCAGGGCCGCGAGGCTGCACCCGTAGCCGAGCCGATCGAACCGATCCCAAGCGCCGCGGGCGGCTGCCTGACTGGCCTTCTCCTCCAATCGTCGTGGCGAGACCAAGCCGGGCGTGCCCCGGCAGCGCCGTGAGGACAGTCGAAGGGATCGTTATCAGTTGTCGCGGGTCGTCGATGACTGGTGGCTTGTCAGGGCGGCTTCGTGCGACGCGCGGGCACGTGCGGGATCGTCGCCGAGTCCGACGGTGAATGTCACTCCCATCGGGACCAGCACCTGCGCCACGGGGTCATCAAACTCGGTGAAGTGGTCGGCGAGTTCAAGGGTTATGTAGCCGTGAACGTAGCTCCACAACGCGCTTGCAACCGCGGTGGGGTCGTCCATCTCGACCCGATCTGACGCCGCGATCCTCGCGCAGGCCTCGACGACATGGGCGTATGCAGCCTTGAAGGCCGGCGAATGACCGCTGCGGCGGACGCCCTTTGCGGAGCTTGGTCGATAGGTCGCACGGGTGGAGAGGCCGAACATGGCGTCATACAGATGGGGGTTCGCTCGGGCGATGTCGCGCACCGCCAACGCCATCCGGAACAAATCCGCAACGGGGTCGTCGGTGGCGGGGAGGGCAGCGAAAGTGCGCTCGATGTCGGCAAAGCCGTGGTCGACGACCGCGCCGATCAGCTCCGGGATCCCGCCGAAGTAGTTGTAGACCACCATCGTCGACATGCCCGCCTCGGCCGCGACCGTGCGGGCCTTGATCGCGGACGGACCTTGCTCGGCGAGCAGGGTGGTCGTTGCCTCGATCAGGCGTTCCGGTATGCCGTTCGGCGTCGGGTCATCGGACATGGATCCCATCGTTGCATCGCCCTCTTCCTGCTCGTCAGGGAGGTTGTGATCTTCGAATAACTTCGTTATCGTAGCGGCTGCTGCGCACGAGTCAAAGGAAGCCGTCATGGCAGAAGAAGTCCGGGGGAGCATCGAGGTCGACGATCGAGGCACTGTGCTCGTCGCTCGAATCGATGGTGGCCCGCTTGGCCTGTTTGGTAACGATATCGCCGAGGCTCTGGATGAGCTCGTGGATCGTGCCGACTCCGCCCCGAACGTTCAGGCCGTGGTCTTCACGGGGACGCATCCGGAGCGCTTCGTCAGTCACGCCGAGGTTCGCTGGTTGCAGGAAGGCGGCTCTGCCGTACCACCGGTGGGGACCAGGGGTGCGTCCGCGCTCGCACATACCGCCCGAGGTGTGAACAAGGCAGGTTGGTTCAAAGCCGCGCTGGGCAAGAGCCCGCTGTGGCCCGCGATTCAGCTGGAGCGTGTCCATCAGACGTTTCTGAAGATGAACCGAAGTGGGGTCGTCTTCGTGGCAGCTCTCAACGGGTCCGCGCTGGGGCTGGGTGCCGAGTTCAGCTGGGCCAACGACCTGCGTGTCATGGCCGACGGTGACTACGTCATCGGTCGTGGAGGCCGAACCTGGGCGCACGGGTCGACACCGACGCGCTGGCACAACATTGCGCGCGCAGCCTCAGTGGCTACAAGCGACCGATCGCGATCCACGTGCTCGACGCGCTGCCGCGCAATGCTGTGGGCAAGGTGGCCAAGCCTGCTCTGCGCGCAGCGCAGACCAACAGCAGTACCGACAAGGCGGTTTGACATGAAGGCATTCGTGGTGGACTCCTACGGCAAGGATGGTCTCAAGGCCGCCGATCTGCCCCAACCTGCGGTCGGTGACCGCGACGTGCTCGTACGCGTGGCGGCAGCCAGCATCAACCCGCTCGACAAGATGGTCCGGGACGGTGAGTTCAAGCAGCTGCTGAAGTACAAGACCCCGTTCGCGCTGGGGCATGACGTCGCGGGCGTGGTGACCCAGACCGGTTCGGCGGTACGTGACTTCAAAGTGGGCGATGAGATCTACGCCCGGCCCCGCGATCTGCGGATCGGCACGTTCGCCGAGTACATCGCGATCGACGAGAGCGATGGCGCCCTGAAGCCGGCGGCGCTGTCCTTGGAAGAGGCGGCGGCGGTGCCGCTGGTTGCGCTGGCCGCCTGGCAATCCCTGGTCGACGTCGCCGAGGTTGAGCCTGGTCAGAAAGTGCTCGTGCACGCCGGAGCGGGCGGCTTGGGCTCGACCGTCATCCAGGTCGCCAAGCACCTCGGCGCCTACGTCGCCACCACCTCCCACACCCGTGACGTGGACAAGGTCCGCGACCTCGGTGCCGACGAGGTCATCGACTACACCCGGCACGACTTCGCCGATGTGCTCTCCGGATACGACGTCGTCCTGGACTCCCTCGGGCCTGCCAGCCTGCAGAAGTCGCTGACCGTGCTCAAGCGCGGCGGGCTGGCGATCAGTGTCGTCGGGCCACCTGACCCGGCTTTCGCAGCGCAACTCGGCCAGCCGCTGCTGAAACCGGTCATGGCGCTGCTGAGCCGGAAGATCCGCAAGCTGGCCAGGGCCCTTGGCGTGCGCTACGCCTTCTTCTTCATGAAAGCCAACGGCGCCCAGCTGAAGAAGTTGGCGGACTTGTATGACAACGGCACGCTGCGCCCGGTGCTCGACCGCACCTTCGACTTCGACAAGACGCCTGAGGCCCTTGCGCACGTCGAACAGGGCCGCGCCAAGGGCAAGATAGTCATCACCCACGGCACCAGCGCATGACCGACGCCGTCGCGCACACTGCAATTACCGCGCCAACGCTGCACGTCGACGCCGGCGGCACGCGTTTCGCTTACCGCGACCTCGGGCCACGTGGCGGCGTACCGCTGGTCCTTCTCCACCATTTCACCGCAGTCATCGACGACTGGGATCCGCGCGTCATCGACGGCATCGCCACCGAACGAAGGGTCCTCATCTTCGACAACCGCGGTGTCGGTGGCACGCCCGGGAAGGTACCCACGACCGTCCAGGCGATGGCCGACGACGGCGTCGCGTTTCTTCGCGCCCTCGGCGTCGAACAGGTCGACCTCCTGGGCTTCTCGCTCGGCGGATTCATCGCGCAGGCGATCGCCACGAAAGAGCCGCAACTGGTGCGAAGGTTCATCCTGCCGGAACCGGCCCCGCCGGCTTCCCGGGCGTCGGACAGCTGAATCGGCGCATGCTCACAGACTCCCTGCGTGGGCTCGTCACCCTCAGCAATCCGAAGCCATTGCTGTTTTTCACGAGGACCGACAACGGCAAGGCTGCGGCCGAGGCGTACATGGCGCGCCTCCGGGAACGCACTGCGGATCGTGTGAAGGCCACCTCGATCCTCGGTGCGGCCAGGCAGCTTCTGGCGATCAGCCGATGGGGCGCGCAAGGTCCCTTGGACCTTGGCCGTATCTTCCATCCCGTTCTCGTGGCCAACGGGGAAGACGACCGAATGTTGGCCACCCGGGCATCGTTCGAGCTCGCCCACCGCCTGCCACACGCCACCCTGACGATCTATCCGGACTCAGGTCACGGTGGCGTGTTCCAGCATCACGATCGGTTCGTCCCGCACGTCCTGCGGTTCCTGCGTTGATCAGTCGCCCTTGGCGGACGGAGGAATGTTCACCATGGCATGTTCGGCCAGCGCAGTGATCGTCAGCGCGGGGTTGACTCCCGGGTTCGCAGGAAGCGCTGCCGCGTCACACACGATCAGGTTCTCGTAGCCGAAGACCCGCAAGCGTTCGTCGACCACGCCACGGGCTGGGTTCGCGCCGATCGCCGCGCCACCGAGGACATGGGCAGTCATCGGCCTGCCACCGATAGCTTCGAAGATGCTGCTCTGCGGAATGCCCCCGGTACGTTCGGCCATCCACTTCACTGCCCGGTGACCAACGTCGATGTACGTCGGTGCCGGTCGCGCGCTGTCGGTTTCGGTGGCGAGCCGATAGCCGCTCCCGAAGAGCTTCCTTGGCACGGAAGCGATGGCGTTGTCACGCGCCTGCATGACCAGCATCATCGTCGTTCGGCTGCTCCAGCCGGATCGCATTGTCGCGATCCACTGCCGGGGGTGTCTCAAGACGCCGCCCAACCACTTCGCAAGACGTCGTGGATGCGATCCTCCGCTGGCCAAGGCGGTGAACATCAGGCGCATGAAATCGCCGTGGCGTCCGTAGGTGAGGAACTCGACCTGAGTGTCTTGGTCGAGCATGACTCGGCTGCTGGCCGTGACATCTCGCCAAGTCCCGAGGTCGTCCGGCAACAGGACTGACAGGACTGCTTCGCTGTTGGTCCGCACCAGGCTTCCCAGCCTGTCGCTGATGCGCGGAAGTGAGCCCTGGTGCTTGCAGGTCGCCAGCAGCTCGTTGGTCCCGACGGCGCCGCCAGCGAAGACGACGCCTCGGGTGGTGAACGTACGCCGGTCGCGGCTCCGCCGAGATGCGGTGCTCGCGGTGACGACCCGATAGCCATCACGGCCGTCGCTGGCTCCGATCGGTGAGACATCGAGCACCTCGCGCTCGGCGAAGATCTGTGCGCCGTACTTCTCCGCGAACCAGAGGTAGTTCTTCGTCAAGCGGTTCGCCGCGCCGGTTCTGCAGCCCACCATGCAGGCCCCGCAGCGAGTGCATCCGGTTCGAGGTGGACCCTCGCCCCCGAAGTAGGGATCCTCGACTGTCTCGCCGGGCTCTCCGAAGAAGACACCGACAGGGGCCGAGGCAAACGTCTCCTCGGTACCGAAGTGACCGGCGAGCTCTTTGGTCAGCCGCATCGTCACGGACTCCCACGGGGTCGCCTGAACCCCGAGCATTTGTTCGGCGGTGGCGTAGTGGGGGGGGGCCAGAACCGAATCCCACTCGGCGATCCCGCTCCATTGTGGATCTCTGTAGAAACCGTCTTGCGCGCGAAACAGCACCCCGCCGTAGACGAGGCTGCCCCCGCCTACCCCGGTCTGCGTAGAACTAAAGACATGCCGAAACAGGACATTGCGCATGATCCCGTGCAGCCCCAGCTTCGGTGCCCAGATGAAGCGACGCCAGTCCGAGGCCGTCAACGGCAGATCGTCATATCGAAGATTGTCAGCACCGTCCGTCTCAGGGTCTGCAGTGAGTGCGTCAGGGGCTCTCCGTTGCAGAGGTCTTCTCGTGCCGCATGATGGCGAATCCGATCATGACGGTTGCGGCGCTCGTGGCGGCGATGAACAGCCAACCTCGTTGGAAGCCGGCGAGAGTCGCGTCACCGCCGTAGAGGGTCACGGTGAACGCCGTGCCCAAGCCGATGCCGACCTGGCGAGCAGCGTTGATCATGGATGATCCCGTACCCCAACGACTTTCGCTCAGCACTAATCCGGGAACACCGTTGGTGCTGGGCATCAGCAGCCCGATGCCGACCCCGGTGAGCAGCAGTCCTGGGAGCAGTGCGCCGAGGAAGTTTTCGGCGGAATCGAGGTGCCAGAGCCACCATCCGACGCCGAGGGTGAACACGATTCCGCCGGCGGCTATGACCATGCCAGGGCCGAGGCGCTGCGTCAGGCGCCCGCCGATGGGGGAGGTGGCGACCACTGCCAGGGCGCCAGGGATGGACATCAGTCCGGCGGTTCCTGTGGAAGTGTGCCAGATGCCGGTGAGGAACAGGACATTGCCGAAGATCATGGCGCCGAAGCCTGCCGAGAACAGCAGCATTGCCGCGCAGGCCAACGAGAAGCTCGGGACTCTCAACGCTTGGAGGTCGAGGACGGGTGCTGGGTGGCGCGTCGAGCGCCACGTCACCCAGGCCAGGGACAGGATGGTGACGCCGAACGCGGTGAGCACGGCGCCGTGCGTCCAGCCCAGGGCTGGACCGTCGACGAACGACCAGGTCAGGGCGCCAACGCCGAATGCCAGAAGCACGGCCCCGAGCACATCCGGGATACCTGCGGCCAGGGTCTTGCTCTCAGTCAGCCTGCGCGATCCGACGAGCAGGATCACGACACCGACGGGCACGTTGATCAAGAAAACCCAACGCCAAGAAGCGTCTGCGAGGAGTCCGCCCACCGGCGGACCGGTGGTGGCGGCCAGTGCGTTGATGGCCGCCCAGGACCCCGCCGCGGTCCCGCGCTTGGCCGGTGGAAACGCCGCGAAGACCAACGCCAGCGATGTGGAGATCATCAAGGCGGCCCCGACGGCTTGAACCGCGCGGAAGGCGATCAGCAGCGGGATCGAAACGGCCGCCGCGCAGGCAGCCGACGCGACGGTGAAGGTCATGACCCCGATCAGGTAGAGACGCCGTCGGCCGTATCGGTCGGCGAGGCGTCCTGCCGGGGTGAGCAACGCAGCGAAGACCAGTGTGTAGGCGTTGAGGACCCACGACACCGCGCCGATGTCCGTTCCGCCGAAACCCTGCCTGATGTTCGGCAGGGCGATGTTGACGATGAACAGGCCCAGGTTGGCCAGGAATGCGCCCGCAGACGCGACGATGAGCACGGTGATCGGCCGTTGCGCGGTGCCGGTCTGTTCTGGGCGCGGCTTCGACAGTGCAGTCTCGCCGATGCTGGTGGAATCGTCCATGCCCTTCCTCGATCACTCGGGTCGGTCGAGGCGGATGCCGGCGAGCTGGGTGGCCTGGGCGACGAGCCGTCCTCGGCTGTCCCAGACGAAGCAGGCCTCGTCGACCTTGTTTCCCTCGATGAGCTGCGCCTTGTGCAGCACCCGCACCGGTCCTGGCGCGGGTAGCGCGCGCACGTAGGCGGTGAGCTCCAACGTGGGCACCCAACCGGTGAGCGCGATGTCGAGGGTTGCGGGCGGGAAGGCGTCGACTGCGTAGAGCAGCGAGATTGGGTTGAAGTCCTCACCGCCGGGCAGGCCCAGCCAGCCGCGCAACGTGCCGGCCCCGCTCGGCTTGCCCCGTCCGAAGCCGAAGTCGTCGGGCTGGATGCGCAGGTCGACCTGATCCATGATGGCCGGTCCCGGGCCCCCGATCGCGCTACCGGTCACCGGCGTGCAATCCGCCTGTGCGCATTCGACGGGTTCGGGCAGACCGTCGCTCCAGTACGGCGCCGCGTCGGGGGCGAGGGTGCCCAGGGTGAACGTTGCCTCGACGCAGGGCGTTCCGTCCTGAGCCATTCGGCCGCGCACCTGACTCACGGATCGACCGGTGCGCAACACCTCCGTGGTCAGGGTGACCGGCCCTGGCTTGGGTGAGTGCAGGTAGTGCGCGCTGGCCGCGAGGATGTGCTGGTGCGCGACGGACCGCGCGGAGGCTCGGCCGAGCATCGCAAGGAGGTAGCCACCGTTGGGCTTGCCGCCGATGGTCCACTCCGGATTGACCTCCGCCGCGAACTCGCCCGGTGAGAGGTCCTCGATGCGACTGACGCCCGCGAAGGTGGTCCTGGTCTGGTCGGTCACAGTCACATCCGTTCGATGTTGGTCACGTTGCCATGACACGGGTGCCGGAGGCTCCAGCGGTGTCGTGATGGCCCCGCCGCTGACGACAACCGCACCGGCACGTCTCCTCTGCTTCTGTACCGCGAGGCTAGCCAAGCAAGTTGGAAAATCCAACCATGTGAGTTGTGTAATCCAACGCAGTCGCGCTGGCGGGGTCAAATTTCGCGTCGAAGTTCGGGGTTGCCTGCTGAGTTGTAGTTTCCAACCAAGCCCTGACGTGGTAGGTTGGAAAACAGGACCAGGAGGTGCGCATGGCTGCCCGGGAGTGCTCGATCGCCAACGCGCTGGGCGTGATCGGCGAGCGGTGGAGCCTGCTCGCGCTACGCGAAGTGATGCTCGGCCGAAGACGGTTCGCCCAGATCGCGGCCAACACGGGCGCGAGCCGTGACATCCTCACGGCCCGGCTGCGAAAACTGGTCGAGCACGGTGTGCTGGCCAAGGAGCAGTACGAACTACACCCGCCGCGCTACGAATACGTGCTCACCGACGCCGGTCGCGCGCTGCAGCCGATCCTGCACCAGTTGATGGAATGGGGTGACAAGTACGTCACCGAGGGGCCCGCACCGACGGTGTGGGAACACTCGTGCGGTACGGAGCTGCACACCGAAACCGTCTGTCGCCACTGCGGAGAACCATTCGGCACCGGCGAGATGACACTCGTCCGCCTCGGCGGCGTGCCCCGATAGGACCTGCGCCGCTGCCTGGGAGCGCCGGCGATCAGCGCGGCATAGCTCTATGAGGCGGCTGCATCCGCGGTCCGCCCGGGTGTCGGACGAAACCAGTTCAAAGGGATGCCGTGACTGCGATCAAGACGTACCAGGATGCACCGGCCCGTACCGTCGATATCGGCGGAGTGAAGTTCGCCTACCGACGACTCGGTGCCGACAAGGGCACGCCGGTGATCTTCCTCCATCACTTGGGTGCCGTTCTGGACAACTGGGATCCCAGAGTCGTCGACGGCATCGCCGCGAGCCATCCGGCGATCACCTTCGACAACCGGGGTATCGGTGCTTCGCAAGGCAGGACACCGCACTCAGTGGAGGAGATGGCGCGAGACGCCATCGCGTTCATCCGCGCGCTCGGATTCGATCAGGTCGATCTCTTCGGGTTCTCGCTGGGTGGCTTCGTCGCGCAGGTGATCGCGCAGCGAGCACCGCAGCTCGTCCGCAAATTGGTGCTCGCCGGCACGGGGCCCGCTGGGGGCGTGACTCCAGACCGCTGCGCTGCACTTCAGTCGCTGCGATTGCTTCGCGCCGGCCCCGGCCGATGACGTGTAGTTACCCCGAAGGGAATGCCATGCCGCTGTACCAGTGCCTCGTCCCGGCCGGATCGCTCAACCACGAACTTCGTGCCGATCTGGCAGAAGCGATCACGACAGTGCACACCTCGGTGACGGGCGCGCCCCGAGGATTCGTCAACGTCGTGTTCACTGAGTACGAGCCGTCGGCGTTTTTCACAGCGGGCAAGCCCAACGCCGTTTCGGTGATCGGCGGAACGATCCGATCTGGTCGGGATCGCGCGGCGCGAGCCGAACAGCTGACCCGGCTCTCCGAAGCCTGGACTGAGATCACCGGTCAAGAGGCCCAAAGCCTGCTAGTCGGCCTCACCGAAGTCGACCCCACATCCATCATGGAGGCCGGTCTGATCATGCCCGCACCCGGCGAAGAAGCGGCCTGGATGGAACGTCACAGGCATGCTCTCGGAGACCTGCTCTCGGCTGAATGACGGCATCGCGGCGAACCGGCTTGGTGGCGAGGACAAGCCTCCAATACATGTGGATTGACGTTCAGAACGCATTCTGCGGGAAGTGCTGGCTGCCCAGTTCAGGATTCCCCGTGTCACGACAAGAAAGGAGTCTGTGATGACCGAGATCAGGGGTGCAGTCGTGTTTGTCACGGGCGGCAGCCGCGGCATCGGTAAGGCGCTGGTGGAGGATCTGTACACCCGGGGTGCGAGCAAGGTCTACGCCACGGCCCGCGACCGCAACGCCGTGACGCACCCGGATGCAGTTCCGGTGGCACTGGAGGTCACCGACCCCGCGGCGGTCTCGGCCGCTGCCGAAGAGGCCGGCGATGTCACGATCCTGATCAACAACGCTGGCGCTTCGCTAGGCGTCCCTTTCCTCGACTCGCCGATCGAGGACGTGCGCCGGGAGTTCGAGACGAACTTCTACGGGCCGCTTCTGGTCACCCGCGCCTTCGCACCGATCATCGAACGCAACGGGGGCGGGCACATCCTCAATGCCCACTCGGTGCTGTCGTGGCTGGGCAACGGTGGTTCCTACAGCGCGTCCAAGGCCGCTCTGTGGTCGCAGACCAACTCGTTGCGCCTGGAGTTGCACCCGCGCGGGATCGCGGTCACGGGACTCCACATGGCTTACGTGGACACCGACATGACCGCAGGAGTTGACTCGCCCAAGACCAGCCCCGGCGAGGTCGCCCGGCTCGCGCTCGACGGCATCGAGGCGGGCGCGCACGAGGTGCTCGCCGACGACCTCACCCGGCAGGTCAAGGCAGGGCTGGCCGGGGACCTGGGCGCGCTGTATCCGCAGCTGGCCGGCTGACGACGAATCCGGCTTGTGGCCAGGTTCGGAGAATCAGGCCGCAGGGCTGCTGTCGAGCACCTCGACTCGGCCATCCGCTTGTTCTACAGCGACGCCGGGCACGCATTCCTGTTCCAGCACACCGAAGCCTTCACCACCGCGGTAACTGACTTCCTTGCCGACTGATCGCACTCCCAGAGACCCGTTGAAGGAACATGCCCATGACCTCACTGCGCGACCCGCTGACCTTGCCGTGCGGCCAGGTGTTGCCCAATCGGATCATAAAGGCCGCGTTGAGCGAAGCGCTCGGCACCAAGCAGCACGCCCCGGACGGCCGCCTCGAACGTCGGTGGGTTTCCTCAGGCCGCGGTCGCGGTGAGGTGGTCTCGGTGAGCCTCGGCGGGGGTGCGGTAGCCGAGGCTGCTGTGGAGTCGTTTCCGGTTGTAGAACACTTCGATGTAGTCGGCGACGGCGAAGCGGGCTCGGGCCAGGGTAGGGAACGGTTCTCGGTGATACATCTCGTTTTTCAGCGAAGCGAAGAACGATTCGGCGGCGGCGTTGTCCCAACACACCCCGGTTCGCCCGACGCTGGTAAGGACGCGATTTTTCTTGCAGAATCGGAAAAACTCAGCGGAAGTGTATTGGGTGGATTCAACCGGTCGTCGCAACACCGCTTGTTTGGGGTGAGGATAGTTGATGTTCGAGGGCTTCGGCAGGGGTTTTCCATCCGAGGACCTTGCGCGGCCGGTTGTTGAGGGTGGTGGCGATCGCATCAAGTTCCTCGGGGCCATGCCTGCTGAGGTCGGTGCCTTTCGGGAAGTACTGGCGTAGCAATCCGTTCGTGTTCTCGTCGGTGCCGCGCTGCCATGGCGAGTGAGGATCGCAGAAGTACACCTTGATGCCGGTATCACGACTGAGCTCGGTGTGCTGAGCCATCTCCGCCCCCTGGTCCCAGGTCAGTGACCGGCGTAGTGCCGCTGGCAGCGGCGCCATCGAGGACGCGATGGCCTCGCGTACGGCCTTTGCGCCGTGTCCAGCCAGTGGAGGTCCATTATGGACACGGGGTTGTGTTCCGTGTTCAGGCATGGGCGGCAGGTGCAGGAGCATGGTGTAGCGGGTCGTGCGTTCGACCAGGGTGCCGATTGCGGAACGGTTCAGCCCAAGAATGAGATCACCTTCCCAGTGCCCGGCCGTGTTTCTGTCGTCTACTTCGGAGGGTCGTTGACCGATCCGCACGTCGTTGCTGATGAATTTCTTGCCGCGACGCCGGGTACGTGCTCGCGGCACCCGTAAGGCTCGTCCGGTGCGCAGACACGCGGTGAACTCACGGTGCAGCGTCCCACGATCCTTGATATAGAGGGCTTGGTAGATCGCCTCGTGCGAGATCCGCATTGACTCGTCGTCGGGGAAGTCGAGCGGGAGCCGGTTAGCGATCTGTTGTGGGCTCCACGCCGTGCTCCAGCGCCGATCCTTGCGCGGCCCGTGACGGCGGCCTTTCCACTTCACATCGGGTCCCGGCACCGGTGCGCCATCCGAGGTGGTGACGGTGCCGGCAAGACGGTCCTGCACGTACTGCCTCAGTTTCTCGTTTCCCACGAGTTTGGCGGTTTTCGGGCGTCGGGCACTCCGGTCGGCGTGCCACTGTGCGGTCGAGGCTCGGTATTCTAGGCGGCCGCCGCGGGTCGCCGCGTTGCGCCGTAACTCGCGTGAGATCGTCGACGGTGAGCGGTCCAGTCGGCGGGAGATCTCACGCACACCGCATTTCTGGGCTTTCAGGATCGCGATCTCCTCGCGTTCAGCAAACGACAGATACCGACCGGACGGCGGCGTGTGATCAACAGGTCGCATCCCGCCACTTTCGCGGAACCATCGCGAACCGACCGCGGGCGACACGCCGGCGGCGATACCGGCCTCCTCGCTGGACAGACCGTCTGCGATCGCCGCCCAGAAGCGTTGTTGATCCTCACGCCGTGCCACCGGAGGACGACCGGGCGAACGCATCGGCGGCCTGCCCGTCGCGGCCGTTGCCCAACCCCGTGGTCGCCCCATTCAACACCTCCGTGATCGGGGTGTTGCGACGACCAGTTGAATCCGCCTTGCGTACCGCGGTCGGAGTGGAACACCGCATCCGGACCGATATGCCCGTGGGTGATCGCCATGCCCAGGGCATCGACGATCAACGATGTGCGCATGTGTTCGGCCAACACCGTGGCGGTGGAGGATCGCGCTGACGGTGCGGCGCTCGATGCCGAACTGGTCACCCAGTTCGTAGACGGTCGCACCGGACTTGTAGCCCTCGATCAGTTGCTGCACCTGGTCGTCGGGGAGTCGCCGGGTGCGGCCGGGCTTTGCCCGCTTCGGTGTCGGTGGGGGCGGTGTAGCCAGGTCCGGCAGCTTCGTTCGCAGTGTCTCCAGGGCGCTGACCTGGGCTTTTGTGTTCGAGTAAGTTCCCCCAACCTCCACTCAGGAAGGGTTTCAGGAAGCCCCTTTACCGGCTTTGACCTGCGAGGATGGTAAGTTTCAGGGCTTTTTGTTGGCTTGGCGGCTCTTTGTGTAGTCGCTGTGAAACTGCTGGACAGGGCGTTTTCGAGGTTCTATTCCCGTAAGGTATTTGGGTCGGCCTTGTGCGCGCCCGAGGTGGACGGGTGCGGCCAGGAGAAACCGCGAACAGCGATGGACGTGGGCCAGGCTGAGCGACATTGAATGCCGTCTTCCGGGGCGTAGGACGTCGACGAACAGGACGCTGACGTTGTAGAAGACCGTGTTGATGTCCGCTGCAGCTGTGGTTGCCGCGACCGGCCATCCCTTCGCCTCCAATACCGCAGGACCACGGGGACGCGACGAGTAAATGATGCTGCAGGGCAGCGGTGCCATAGAGAGTAGGGGATCTGACAGGGGGCAAGGGGGCGTGCGTTCAAATCCCGCAAGGTCGGCTCAATCGATGCTTGTCTGCAGGTCGAATTCGGGTGACGAACTCGGGGCTACTGACTGAAAGGTCGGTTCCTTTCGGTCAGTACCCGCGTTCGATCCATTCGGCCAGGTGTGGTGCTTCGGTGCCGATTGTGGTGCCGTCGCCGTGGCCGGTGTAGACGCGGGTGTCTTCGGGGAGGGCGAAAAGCCGGTCGCGGATCGAGCCGATGATGGTCGGGAAGTCGGAGAACGATCGGCCGGTGGCGCCGGGGCCGCCCGAGAACAGGGTGTCGCCGGAGAACAAGGCCTTGGCCTCGGGCAGGTGCAGGCAGATCGAACCGGGGGAGTGTCCCGGTGTGTGGATGATCTCGAGTGCCGTTCCGGCGATGGTGATGCGTTCGGTGTCGGCTGCCTGCCGGAATGTCTGTCCGGGGTGGGTCATCTCCCACAGCTCTTGGTCCCCGGGGTGGAGCAGGACCGGCGCGTGGAGCGTTTTGCCCAGCTGTGGTGCGAAGGTGACGTGGTCGTTGTGTCCGTGGGTGCACACGACGGCGACGACGTTGCGGTCCCCGACGGCTTTGGCGATCGGCTTGTCGTCGTGGGCTGCGTCGACGATCACGACTTCGTTGTCATCGCCGATCAGCCACACGTTGTTGTCCACGCCCCATCTGCCGCCGTCGAGCTCGAAGATGCCGGTGGTGACGATGCGGTCGATCCGGAGGGAACTCACAGGATCACCACCGAGCGCAGGACCTCGCCCGAATGCATGGTGTGGAAGGCTTTTTCGACGTCGTCGATCGTGATGCGTTCGGTGACGAACTTTTCCAGCGGTAGCCTTCCCTGCAGGTGCAGGTCGACCAGCGTCGGGAAGTCCCGTTCCGGGAGGCAGTCCCCGTACCAGGAGGACTTCAGGGCGCCGCCGTGGGAGAAGAGGTCGAGCAACGGCATCTCCAGGTGCATGTCCGGCGTGGGCACGCCGACGAGCACAACGGTGCCGGCGAGATCCCGCGCGTAGAAGGCTTGTTTCCACGTCTCCGGACGGCCCACTGCGTCGATCACGACGTCGGCGCCGAACCCGCCGGTGAGTCCGTTGATGGCGGTGACCGCGTCGGATTCGGCCGCGTTGACGGTGTGGGTGGCGCCCAAGTCGCGGGCCCAGGCGAGCTTCTGCTCGTCGCGGTCCACGGCGATGATCGTGGACGCGCCAGCCAGCCAGGAGCCCATGATGGCGGCGTCCCCGACGCCGCCGCAGCCGATGACCGCTACCGAGTCGCCGCGGCCGACTGCGCCGGTGTTGATCGCCGCGCCCAGTCCGGCCATGACGCCGCAGCCGAGCAGACCGACGACGGCCGGGTCCGCGGAGGGGGCGACCTTGGTGCACTGGCCGGCATGGACGAGCGTCTTGTCCGCGAACGCGCCGATGCCCAACGCCGGGGTCAGCTCGGTGCCGTCGGTCAGAGTCATCGCCTGTTCGGCGTTGTAGGTGTCGAAGCAGTACTGCGGACGCCCGCGTTTGCAGGCGCGGCACTGGCCGCAGACGGCCCGCCAGTTGAGCACGACGAAGTCGCCCGGCCGCACGGATTCGACGCCTGCACCGACGCTTTCCACGGTGCCCGCAGCTTCGTGCCCGAGCAGGAACGGGAAGTCATCGTTGATCCCGCCGTCGCGGTAGGTCAGATCGGTGTGGCAGACCCCGCAGGCGGCTACCGAGACGACGACCTCGCCGGGACCCGGGTCAGGGATCACGATCTCGGTGAGTTCGACCGGAGCTCCCTTCGAACGGGCGATCACACCGCGTACCTGCTGTGACATCTGGGCTGATTCCTTCATCACTCGACGAAAAGTCATGCGTCGCAAAGCATGCTTTCCTCGAAACTAATTGAGCGCTCATTGTCCGT
The DNA here is from genome assembly GCF_040655595.1 of Saccharopolyspora sp. NPDC050389. Lineage (NCBI taxonomy): Bacteria > Bacillati > Actinomycetota > Actinomycetes > Pseudonocardiales > Pseudonocardiaceae > Saccharopolyspora > Saccharopolyspora sp. NPDC050389. The sequence continues at coordinate 67,572 of NZ_JBFAKG010000026.1, read as the reverse complement.
GACCTGGTCCAAGGGCTAGGAAAAACTCGACTTCCGGATAGGATGTGCGGTGGCTACACTGGTCGGAATGCTCGACACCGAGGCAGGGCTGCCCGCGCTGCGGGAGGTCATCGACGGCCCTCTGCACGAGATCGCCGGCCGGTTCTCCCGGTTCCTGGCCGATCGATGGCCGCACACCGCGCTGGTCATCTTCACCCGCGAGTGCACCGGTCGTCCGCGCAAGGTGGCCGGGGCGCCCGAGATGATCAACAAGATCACCATCGCCGAGCTCGAACGGCTCAAGGCCACGGTCGAGCCCGGTCGTCCACTCAGTACGACTGCGACGATCGCCGGTGCCACCCGGACAGTGTGGACGGTGCTCGATCCGGTAGGCACGCTGCTCGTCCTCTTTCCGCGCGCCGCGAGGAAACGCTTCTCGCAGCCTGCGGAGCTGGCCGAGATCTTCGGTATCGTCGTGACCTCGATCCGGCAGCAGGTCGCCCAGGCCAGCCCTGATTATCTCGCGGAGTCCCGTGCCGCGTCGAGTGAACGCGCCCGCACGATCGCTGAAATGGTCGCGGCACACGAAACCGCGCTTGTCAGCATCCTCACCACGCTCCGCTCCACCGGACTCGATGACCGTCACGCCCGACTCGCCGCGATTGACTCCGCCTCCGGAGCGCTGGTGGCGTTGCGCTCCGCGCAGCAGTCCGACCTCGCCCTGTCCGAGGAGTCTGCGATGGCCGCGTTCGCCAGGCTCCGCAAGGAAATCCGACAGGCGCTACGGCACCACGGGGCGGAGATTGAGTTCGTCGCCCCACCCAAGTCCGGATGCCCGTTGACGGGCGAGGTCGCGTACGCCGCCCGCGCGATGACCCGAACCGCAGTACTGGCTTTCACCACGCAGTCGGGCTTGGCGCGTCTACGGATCGCCTGGACCTGCGGTGGCAAATCCCTTCGCGTCGACGTACGCGACCACGGCTCGGGGCGTCTCGACATGAGATCCCTGCGTCGTCAGCTCGACGGTCGGGCACGCACGCTCGGCGCCACGGTCGACCTTGACGCGGTACCGGACTGGGGCAGCCGCGCCACTATCGACCTTCCGCTCGACCCACCGCCGGACCGCGCGAACGAGTCCCGTCTGGCCAGCCTCAACCGGCGTGAACTGGAAGTGCTGTGCCTGATCACCCAAGGCAAACGCAACAAGGCCATCGCTACGGAACTCGGCGTCACCGAGAGCACCGTCAAGTTCCACGTCGCCGGGGTGCTGAAGAAGCTGGAAGTCACCTCACGCGGCGAAGCCGCTGCGATGGCCCAGGCAGAGGGGATCAGCCCGGTAGCCGCCGCAGTGCCCATCCGCCGACACCTTGAGATCTGAAAGCGCGGAGGCGGTCTGGTACCGCCTCCGCGCTTTCAGACTGTCACCGGCCCAGTACCGGGCGGCCGAGCGACAGCCCGCGGCCCCCTGTCGCCAGCGACATCACATGGAGGAACAGGTAGCAGCCCAGAGCAGCAAAGGTGAAGACTACGTATCCACCTGCGGCTTTCAATTCCGCGGAGCCCAGCAGTGTCGCAAGCAGGACGAGAGCGAGGGCAGCATCGATCAGCGCGAACAGCAAGGTGTAAGCGGCCGGAAGGCGCAGCGTCGCCAGGGTTAGGAGCGCCACGATGACCGACCACGAAATCAGGAATAGGGCCTGGGTGGTGGTGGCGCTGTCCGAGGGAACGCTGAACCAGTCGTGGCTCAATCCGAGCACGAGGATGCCGTAGCTGAGCCAGAATCCGGTAAAGATGCCGAAAATGGATGCGACCGCGCTTTGGCCGATCCCGGCTGCCCAGACTGCGGCAACAAGCTGGCCGATTCCGGTAGCGGCGAGAATGATCGCCACTGGTGCTCCGACTGCTGCGGACGGCACGTAGCCGACGAGAGTCAAGCCAAGGGCGATCGAGCCCACAATGAACGTGGGAACGCCGACGGTCGCGGGGTCACCGGACAGTGGACCCGGCCTCGGCTCAGGTTCTTGGTGCGCGGGTCTCGCGTGGTCTTTTGCAGCTGTGTCCGATGTGGTCACGATCCGCTCCTTTGCGGTGTTCGCGGCGCCGCCCAGAGCCGGATCGGCTTTGCCGGCTGCGAGCGGACGACGATCCTGTACCAGGCCTTATTCGGAGTATTCGGGCGGACGTTGGCTAAAAGGACTAGGACACCGGCCGGACCGGCGACTATGTTGCCGATCCGGCCGTGCTCCTTATATTTCAAGCCGCTGGCGCGCATGGCCGGAACATCGGCCGATCAGCTTTTGCTTTCGGCGCGTGCTGCGGCGTTCGCGACAGCTCGCTCGGAGAGCGCCCTCTGGGCGGCACCCCACTTGCCGTGGTTGCCCCGCCATGTCTCCAGAGCCGGCCCGACCAGGGCCCGTCCGAACGAGTAGGTCAGCTCCCACGGAAGCGGATCGAGGTTCTGCATGGCCCCGAGATGGCTCGTCGCCACTTCCGGGCTTTGTCCACCGGAAAGGAAGGCGATACCCGGCACAGATGGCGGCACGGTTTCACGCAGGGCGTCCACTGTGGCCTGGGCGACCTCTGCTACGGCGGGCCGCTCCGAGCTGTCCGCCCCCGCCACCACCATGTTGGGTTTCAGGATCATGCTGTCGAAGTCCACCTGCATCAGAGCAAGTTCGTCGAACAACGACCGCAGCACCGCCCTCGTCACCTGCTGGCATTGCGCCAGCGAGTGGCTGCCGTCCATCAGCACCTCGGGTTCCACGATGGGCACCAGCCCCCCTTCCTGGCAGAGACCGGCGTACCGTGCCAGCGCGTGCGCGTTCGCTCGCACCGCACGGTTCGTGGGCAGGCCGGCGCCGATCGTGAATACCGCGCGCCACTTGGCGAAGGTCGCCCCGAGGCGCCGGTACTCCCCGACTCGTTCGCGCAACCCGTCGAGGCCTTCCGTGACCTTTTCGTTCGGGGCCCCCGCCAGCGGCTTGGCTCCGGTATCGACCTTGATGCCGGCGAGAACCCCGATATCCGCGAGAGCCTCGGGAAAAGTCTGCCCATTGGACAGTTTCTGGCGAAGAGTCTCGTCGGCGAGGATGATTCCGCTGACCGAATCGGACAGCTTGGGGGTGGTGACGATCAATTCACGATAAACGCGCCGGTTCTCCTCCGTCGGCTCCACTCCGACGCTTTCCAGTCGCGACGACATCGTTCCGATGCTCTCATCGGCAGCGAGAATCCCGCGTCCATTAGAGACCAATGTGTGGGCGACTTCAGTCAAGGTCGACATGTGTCGTTACGCCTCCTCGCGTACTGCACTGGACCGATTGGCAATATCGGTTCTATGAACTGGCGAATGCTCATTGCGTATTTTTTGAATGTTCGGCTCGTGGTGTGGCTTGACTCCGTGGTCTTCATCCACAGCTAGCACGCGCAACCGGTTGTTTTGAGACTGCACGGATCTGCACGTCCGGGTCAACCTATGCGGCACGAAGAGCGGCTTCGGGGGCACGAACGGTTTCGAATCACGGCCAAGCGGGCATGCTTCTGCGCCTCGCTGCGACCATGGTTGCGCGGGCCCCGTGGGCGCAGGGCTCCGGTGCCCACGGGACCCGCTGTACCTCCTTTCGGATTTCCGTGGACGGGCCACCCGGGGCCGGGCAGCCCAGCTCCTGTTCGGTCGGGGAAACGAACAGGACATCCTCGTACGGACCGCCCGTCATCCTGGGGAAAAAGCCCTCGTGGGCCGCGGGGAGTGACCTTGGGCTCTGAGCGACACCGCGGGGACGTAAGCCAGCTGCAATCGGAGTGCCTTGCCAATTGTGCTTCTCAAAAATATCCCGCGTTCTTGCGGATCATAACCATGATCGCGGCCTAGCGCAGACGTGAGGCCGCTTGGACGTGTGTAAGAACCGCCCGTCGACTTTCGGCATCCGTTCGTACTGCACAGGTTGACCTGGACGCGCAGATCCGTGCAGTCTCACAACCTGTTATGCGTCCTAGCTGTGGCTGAAAACCGCAGAGCCGAGGAAGGGGCAGCATGGAGGAATCAACGACGGGTACCTACCGGACGGCGTCGTGATTTCCCAGCCATTCTGACCGGAATCTGGAAGCAGTCAGCCAGCTCTGGGCGGTTGAAATGTTCATCCGCACCTGAACCCCGGACGTCAACGATCACCACTGATGAGGAGAATACCGTGCAGCTGCAGGTAGCAATGGACGTCGTAAAACTCGACCAGGCCCTGACCCTGGCACGTCAGGTCGCCGATTCCGTGGACATCCTCGAGTTGGGCACGCCGCTGATCAAGTCCGAGGGCCTCAGAGCGATCACGGCGATTAAGGCCGCGCACCCGGACAAGCTCGTATTCGCGGACTTGAAGACCGCCGACGCCGGTGAGCTGGAGGCGGGCCTCGCCTTCGAGGCGGGGGCGGACCTGGTCACGGTGATGGGTGCGGCGGACGACGACACGGTGCGAGGGGCCGTGGCTGCCGGCCGCAAATACGGTAAGGACGTCGTCGCCGACATGATCACGGTGGTGGACGACCGTGTGTCCCGGATCCGTGAGGTCTCGAAATTCGGGGTGTCGTTCGTCGAGATTCACGCTGGGCTCGACGAGCAGGCCCGGCCCGGCTACACGATTCAGGCGCTGCTCGATGACGGCCAGAAGGCCGGGGTCCCCTTCTCGATCGCTGGTGGTATCACCGTCGAAACCATCGGCTCGGTGCGGGCCGCCGGCGCGAGGGTAGCGGTAGCCGGTGGGGCGATCTACAACGCCAAGGACTCTGCTGCGGCGGCGAAGGCCCTCAAGAGTCGCGCCAGCTGATAGAGCCGAACGTGAGTTCGGCACATGGTGTTGGGGGCTGCATCGATTTTCTGCCGCCCCCAACACTTTTCCGTACTCCGCCGGGCGGAGTGGCTTTCAGGAGAGCCGGACAAGTGATCAGGAGGAGCGCTTGATGGTTGATGAGCCGGGTAGTGTTTCGCGCGGAGGACCACGGCGCTCCGCACCGAGCTGGTCGTTGAAAGAGCCGGAGCTGGTGGCCTCTGTCCTCGGCGCCGATTACGCGCGTCTCGGCGATGAGGTGGCCAGCCTCACCGACGCGGGGGTCGACCGCATCCAGTGGGACATCATGGACGGACGCTTCGTCCCGAACATGACGTTCGGCCCGGATGTTGTGGCTGTGTGCCGTCAGCACAGTCATCTGCCATTCGAAGCCCACCTCATGGTGCAGGATCCGGATCCGATGCTCGCGCGCTTCGCTTCGGCTGGCTGCGAGACCATCATCGTGCACGCCGAGACCTGTCCACATCTGCTTCGAACCCTTTCCACGATCCGTGATCTCGGGGTGGAAGCGGGAGTCGCCGTTAATCCGTCCACTCCGGTCGACTTCCTTCGCCATGTGCTAGATCAGCTCAATCAGATCGTGATCATGACTGTCAACCCTGGTTTCGGCGGGCAAAGATACATCGCCGCGATGGAGGAAAAGGTCGCTGAGGTGCGCGCATTGGTGGACCGTTCCGGAAACCCGGTGCGGATTGAGGTGGACGGAGGAATCTCGACGGACACCGCTCGGGCGGCCTGGTACGCGGGAGCCGAGCTCCTCGTCGCCGGCTCGGCTGTGCTCGGCCACCCCGGTGGGAAGCGGACTGCCGTGGCTGAGCTTCACCGTGCCCTGACGCGCCCGGTGCCCGCACCGTGATCGGGCCGTCCGCTCCGTTGTCGTTATGGAAAGGAGAAGTGACGTGGAGAGCCGAAAGCCAGGTGTGCTGCCCGATACCGGAAAAGCTTTGCGCGGAGCCGAGTATTCCTTGCTGCTGTCCGCCGCGGCGATAGTGCGGAGGCGCTACGTGCACTGCGGCGGCGATGCCAGTCTGTCTCAGACCTCGGCAAATGAGCTGGCGAACGTTTTCGGGGCTGTCGCCAGGGAACACCCCGCCCTTGACGAGGTCTATCGACGAGAGGCGATCGCCCTGGCGCATCGCCTGATCGATGACGACCATCCCGAGCACTCACGGATGTGGCCTACTTACAGGGAGCCGGACAGGGCGATCGGAATGGCCCCGTCAGGCAAATGACCAAGAGTGGCTCCGCGATCGCAATCGGCGGCATGTTCCTGGATCGCAAAGGGGACTCCTTGGGCCAGGGGTGGTCCGAGTTGTCCGCAGATCGTGGTGGCCCTGACGTATTCAGCGTCGAAAGTGCCCTTCCCAGCGGCGCGGAAACGCGAGGAGGTGGGGCCGTGTCACTCCTCGCAGGGAAGAGCACGCGAGCAACCGAGAGTATCAGGAGTGCGCGTCTATGATCGCGAACAAATCCACCGCCGGCCATCGCGCGAGCGGAGAGCCCGACGACCTTGCCCGCTTGACCACAGCACACCTTCCGGATGACTGGACCGAACTGGACCGGCGGGCCGTGGACACCGTCCGGGTGCTGGCCGCTGATGCGGTGGAGAACTGCGGCAGCGGGCACCCGGGTACCGCGATGAGCCTGGCGCCGGCCGCCTATGCGCTGTTCCAGCGCGTCATGCGGCACGACCCCAGCGACCCGGAATGGATCGGCCGCGACCGGTTCGTGCTGTCGGCGGGGCATTCGAGCCTGACGCTGTACCTGGAGCTGTTCCTTTCCGGCTACGGGCTGGAACTCGAGGACATCAAGGCGTTGCGGACCTGGGACTCGAAGACCCCGGGGCACCCCGAGTACGGGCACACTACGGGCGTGGAGACCACGACCGGCCCGCTGGGCCAGGGTCTGGCCACCGCGGTGGGCATGGCGATGGCCGCCCGCCGCGAGCGCGGTCTTTTCGAGCCGGAGGCCGCGCCGGGCGAGAGCCTGTTCGACCACCACATTTACGTGATCGCCTCCGACGGTGACATCGAGGAGGGTGTGACCTCCGAGGCGTCGTCGCTGGCCGGCACGCAGCAGCTGGGCAACCTCACGGTGATCTACGACTCCAACGAGATCTCCATCGAGGACGACACCCGCATCGCGCTGACCGAGGACACCGCCAAGCGGTACGAGTCCTACGGTTGGCAGGTCGTCAGGGTGGACGGCGGTGAGGACGTCAAGGGCCTGCTGGCGGCGATCGAGGAGGCCAAGGCCGAGACCTCGCGCCCGACGCTGATCGTGCTGCGCACGGTGATCGGCTACCCGGCGCCGACCAAGATGAACACCGGCAAGGCCCACGGTGCCGCGCTCGGCGCCGAGGAGCTTGCGGGGGTCAAGAAGGTACTGGGCTTCGACCCGGAGCAGTCGTTCCAGGTCGACGCCGAGGTGCTGGACCACGCCCGCGAGGTCGCCGCGCGAGGCAAGGCCGACCACGAGAAGTGGCAGATCGCCTTCGACGCTTGGGCGGCGGCCAACCCGGAGCGCAAGGCACTGCTGGACCGGATGCTGGCCCGTGAACTGCCGGCGGGGTGGGCCGATGAGCTTCCTAGCTGGGAGCCCGACGGAAAGGGCATCGCGACCCGCAAGGCTTCCGCAGAGGTCCTGGCCTCCCTGGCCGACGTGCTTCCCGAGCTGTGGGGCGGTTCGGCCGACCTCGCGGAGAGCAACAACACCACTATGAAGGGCGCGGACTCGTTCGGCCCCGAGGACATCTCCACCGGTGCGTGGAGCGCCCAGCCTTACGGTCGGACGCTGCACTTCGGTATCCGTGAGCATGCGATGGGCGCGATCCTCAACGGCATCGCCCTGCACGGCGGAACGCGCCCCTACGGCGGCACGTTCCTGGTCTTCAGCGACTACATGCGCCCGGCCGTGCGACTGGCAGCGCTGATGCGCCAGCCGGTGATCTACGTCTGGACGCATGACTCCATCGGCCTGGGCGAGGACGGACCGACCCACCAGCCGATCGAGCACCTCTCCTCGCTGCGCGCCATCCCGGGCCTGAACGTGGTCCGCCCGGCTGACGCGAACGAGACCGCCGCCGCGTGGAAGGCCGCGTTGGAGGACACCGGTGCCCCGTCCGGCCTGGCGCTGACCCGCCAGGGCGTGCCGACGCTGGAGGGCACCGACAGCAAGGGCGTCGCCAAGGGCGGGTACGTGCTCGCCGAGGCCGGCAACGGCAAGCCCGAGGTGATCCTCCTCGCCACCGGTTCCGAGGTGCAGCTCGCGGTCGAGGCCCGCAAGACCCTGGAAGCCAGCGGTGTCGCGACTCGCGTGGTGTCCATGCCGTGTGTGGAGTGGTTCGACGCCCAGGACGAGGCCTACCGCCGCGAGGTGCTGCCTCCGTCGGTGCGCGCGAGGGTCGCCGTGGAAGCGGGCGTGGCCCAGCCGTGGCACCGCTTCGTCGGGGACGCGGGTGAGATCATCTCGCTAGAGCACTTCGGTGCCTCGGCCGACTACAAGACGCTGTTCGCCAAGTTCGGATTCACCGCCGAGGCGGTCACCGAGGCCGCTCGACGCACTCTGCGCACCGTCCGGTCGAGCTGACGCCCGGCGACATTGAAAACAGGTGTCGCGATCTGGCTCGACGACCTGTCTGCACAGCGGATCAGCTCGGCAACCCAGCCGAGCTGATCCGCTGCTACCAACTCGGGGACACAGCCGGCCCCGGCACGGCTTCGAGAGTGAAACGGGAGGCGAAGCGGTGAACAAGTCCACATCCGATCCAGGGACGCCGATCTTCGGCGAGCTGAACAAGGAGCTCGGCGAGCTGCCCGATATCGAGGTGCGCGACTTCGACTCCTACGGCTTCGACTTCTCAAAGGACACGTCCGGGAAGCCGGCTGTGCAGGAAGTGGTCGACGACAGTACGGGCAACGCCAGCGGTGAGTCGACCAGCAAGCCGGCCAAGGCGGCGGGCGGTCGCCGTCGGTGTACGGAGTCCTGAGCAAAGAGCAGAAGTTCGCACGGCGCAGCATAAATCACCCGGTCAACGCCGCCGACCGGAGGACCTGCGGATTGAGCACAGTCGCCTACTCGCTGCTCGTGGGCATCCACATCTCGATCTGGGATCGTGCAAGCAACTGGGGAATCATGCCGTGCCTGGCAGCCAGAGCGCGTAGATCAGAGCCGAGAGAACGGTAATGGGGGAGCACGGTGCGCCGGCCTTCCCTTCAGCCTCGCTACCCGGCTTCTCACGTACAATCTCTAAATATCCACTGTGGATAGTTCGATGCGCTGCGGCGGAATTTGCCCGCAGCCGGTGGAATACCAGCGCGGTGAACTCGCACTCGGTCGTCGGGCCTTTACTCTTGCGGGCCAGGAGATTCGGCGGGCCGAGTTCGTCAACACAGAACGCGCGTCCGTCATCGTGTGGGGTGTCGTACAGCGTGAGGATGCGGGCCATTTCGGCCGTGAACTCCGTATCGTTCGGGCGTTCCAGGTTTTGGTGGCCTGCCTGGAGACGCTGCCGTCGTGCAGGATCTGCGGCAGCGTCTCCAGGCAGGCTTGCTTCCCGATCTTTCGAAGATCGGGATCAGGGGAAGCTCCTTGCCGAGTCGATGTCAGGGAGATCGACATCAAGCTGCCCGGCGTTCTGGATCGCAACACCGTTACCCCAGCCCGTCGGTCGGCGCATGCCTCGGTGACCTCCGTGGCTCTGCTCCTGGTCGAGCCCGCCGTGTGTCCGTGGCGGAAGGAGGTTGCCGGTGGCTTCGAGTACGGACATCCACAGGTCACCGTCGGGGTCAACCTGGTTGCGATAGCTGATGATCAGCGGCATGGGCACGTGTACGAAACGCCGTCGCCAGCGTACGACGGCGGTTTCGGTACGCCCAGCCATGGCCGCGTGCACCGCGGCATGGGCCAGACGTAGGCAGTAGACGCTGTCATAAGCATTGGCGGTGACGCTGCGGATGGCGTAGCTCGGGTCGATGTAGCGCACGGTGGGGGTGAGGCCGGCATCGGTCAGGTGGGCGGTGATGCTCTCCCTGAGCAGTGCTCCGATGTCACCGAGCATGGCGTTCCCCGAGGCGTCGGTTGCGCCGCTCTGAAGGAGGCCACGCTCTGCGAGGAGGTCCTGACCCGCCCCCTCGGCGACGACGATCACCACGTAGCCCTTGGAGCGCACGTGCTGCTCGACGCGGGCCAGCAGGCCATCTGTTCCTTCCAGGACGAATGGGACTTCCGGAATCAGGACGATATCCGCTGTGTTGAGGGCCAGGGACGCGTAGCAAGCGATGAACCCGGAGTGCCGCCCCATCAGCTTCACGATCCCGATGCCGTCCGGACTGGCCGCGGCTTCGACGGAGACCGAGGATATGAACTCGGTGGCCTGCGCGAACGCGCTTTGGAACCCGAAGGACTGATCGGTGAACGGCAGGTCGTTGTCGATCGTCTTGGGTACCCCGATGACGGCGATGTCCAGATCGCGTGCCCTGATCGCCGCGGACAGGCGTGTCGCGGCGCGCATGCTCCCGTCGCCACCGATGACGAACAGGACGTTGATGCCTCGTAGGACGAGGCTGTCGACCATTTCGTCGGCATCCTGGCCGCCACGTGAACTCCCCAGGATGGTGCCGCCGACGTTGTTGATATCGCGGACGCGCTCGGGCGTCAGCTCGATGGTGTCATTGCGGTTTTCGGCGGTCATTCCCCGGAACCCGTTGCGGAAGCCCAAGATTCGCTTGACGCCGTAATGCACGGTGAGTTCCTGGACTAAACCGCGGATGACGTTATTGAGACCAGGGCATAGCCCTCCGCAGGTGACGACACCGGCGCTGACATGGGCGGGGTCGAAGTAGATTTTCCGGCGGGGCCCGGCGGCCTCGAAGCTTGGAAGCTGGTTGGCGGGGAGGTTGTGCTTGGCCAGCATGGAGACCGTGTCCTCGAGCAGGACACGGTCGCCCTCCGCAACGTAATGTGGGGAAGTCTGCTTAGCGGCGAGCATCTCGGAGAACGGTGAGTCGTAGTGGCACTCACCGAGGCGGCGAACGCGGAGGTCCTCCAGGTGCAATGTCACCGAATCTCCTAAAACGTGATGGGCGTATGGCATGGTCGGCAGGATGGATGCCGTGCAATGTCCGGGCGCGTCGAAAACACCCGCACCGCAACGTCATCCGCACTAGGGGTCAGCCTGCCGCCGGGCGTGGGATCAGCTGGGCAGTCCGGCCATCCGGGGTAGGGAACCGAAGGTCGTATGAGAAATGTGGCGCACCTGTCCGCTGGAGATCAGGAGCGATTCCGCGAGTACCGTGCCGTCGGATTCCCGGGGCCGGCTCAGCAGTGATCCCCCACTGATGCCGGTAGCGACGAAGAAAGCATCGCCGCTTACGAGCTCGTCGCAGCTGTAGATGCGGTCAAGGTCCATGCCCGCTGCACGGATCGCGTCCGCTTCCGCATCACGTTGGGGAGCAAGACGGCCCAGCATGCCGCCACCCAGGCCGCGGACCGCTGCGGCGGTCATCACTCCCTCGGGCGTGCCGCCGATTCCGAGAAGCAGGTCCGCGTTGCCAGTGGGCAGGAGAACCTCAAGGCTCCCACCGACGTCGCCGTCTGCCGGTGTGTGCACGGCGGCGCCCGCCTGCAGCACCCGCGCGATCAGTTTCTGATGCCGCGGCTTATCCATGATGACGACGCGGAGCTCGCTGACCGGCTTGCCGAGAGCCTGTGCGACTTTGTGCAGGGTGCGCTCGGGGGAGTCGGTAAGATCGACAACGTCCTTCGCTTGTGGGGGCACCACTATCTTGTCCATGTAGAATCCGGGGCCGGGTGACCAAAGACTCCCCGACTCCGCGAAGGCGATGGTGGCCAATGCGCCGGGGAGATTCTTCGCGCAGAACTTGGTGCCCTCGAGAGGATCGACGGCGATATCGAAATCCGGGCCGAGGCCATTGCCCAGGGTTTCGCCGTTGTACAGCATTGGGGCCTCGTCTTTTTCGCCTTCCCCGATGATGACCGTCCCCCGGCCAGGGGCGTCGGCCAATACCTGACGGATGGCATCGGTCGCCGCGGCATCAGCGGCATCCTTGTCGTGCCGTCCGACCCAAGCGTGGCTGGCCATCGCCGCACTGTGGGTGGCGGCCAGAGCCACCGCCTCCAGAGTGTGGATATCGGTGCGATTTCGAGGTGCGCCCTCACTTTGACGCTGCATCTCGGGCTCCTTGTCTTGTCTTATCTGTTGCCTCGGTTACGTCAGAGCGCTTACGGCGTACCAGCGAGCCCTGTGATCAGTTCAGGACTATCGCCCGCACCTTTCTTCGCGATGTGCGAATCGAATCGATGTGCTCCTCCGGATGATTTACCCGGGGCCGGTCATTCCAGATTCGCGTGGAGGCGCCACAGCTCACGGGCCTGAGTGTCACTGGACTTCCACAGCGTGTGGAACAGCGCGTCAGTGAGGATCAGGACGGACTGTTCGAACATGCTCCCCGCGTACTGCTCGGAGGCTTTCCCGTCGAAATCCTGCTTGGCCGCGGCCGGGATCAAGAGCACTTCGGTCGCCGTCTTGGCCAGCGCCGAATCGGCTGCGGTGGTCAGTGCCAGCACATTCGCGCCTTGATCGCGCGCGACCTCGGCCGCCCGCACCACCCGGGACGTGGACCCTGAACCGGATGCCGCGACCAGGACGTCGCCCGGGCCGATCGCCGGGGCGGTTGTCTCGCCCACAACGTGGGTGGACAGCCCGAGGTGCATGAAACGCATCGCGGCCATTTGCAGGGCGAGCCCGCTCCGCCCGGTGCCGATGGTGAACACCGCCGGCGCCTTGAGCAGCAATGCGCCGGCGCGAGCCCACGCCGCCGAATGGACGCCCTTGCGTACCCGCTCCGCCTCTCCGGTGATGATTTTCATCGCGTAGTTGAAATGAGGAGGGTTCAGCTTTTCGCTCAGGATCCGATTGGCCGTGTCCGTCTTTTCTGCCATTGCTTCACTCTCCGCTGATCGAGTCGGACATGTTCGTTGGTTCGGCGCACGACTACCGCGCCGGGGCCACCAGGGAGGGGCCTTTCGCTCAATGATTGCCAAGGCGGACAGCGGTGTCCGTTTGGGCGGCGTCCGGATCTCTGCGGTTTTCGGCCACAGCTAGGACGCGCAACGCGTTGTTTTGAGACTGCACGGATCTGTACGTCTAGGTCAACCTATCCAGCACGAAGAGAGGCTGCGGGAACACGAACGGTTCCAAATCGCGGCCAAGCGGACCTGTCTGGATGTGGATGTGGTTCACCGGTTGCGCTGGTGCTCGGAGGACAAACTGGCGAAGGCGCGGAGGAGTGATGATCTTTCCGCCGGCTTGTGCCTCAGCACGTCCTCGTATCCGGCATCAGCCAGGATCGCTGTTCTGTATAACCGCGAATTTTCAAATCAGGGGTGCAATGGGGCTTGATTGCGTTAGAATTTCCGGGTGCGCGTATATCTAGGCTCCGATCATGCCGGATTCGAACTCAAGAACCACTTCGCCAAGAGGCTCGCCGGCCTCGGCTACGAGGTGACCGACGTCGGCCCCACCGTCTACGACGCGGAGGACGACTACCCACCGTTCTGCGTCGAGGCGGCGCGGCGCGTTGTCGCCGACGAGGGCAGCCTCGGCCTCGTCATCGGCGGCTCCGGGAACGGGGAACAGATCGCCGCGAACAAGGTGCCCGGCGCCCGCGCCGCGCTGACCTGGAACGTCGACACCGCCAAACTGTCCCGGCAGCACAACAACGCACTGCTGGCCGGCATCGGCGCTCGGATGCACACGGTCGAGGAGGCCGAGCGCATCGTGGACGCGTTCCTCACCACCGAGTTCGAGGGCGGCCGCCACCAGCGCAGGATCGACCTGCTGTCGGACTACGAGCGCTCTGGCGAGCCGCCCGCCCTGCCCGGAAACTGACCGTCCTCGACGTAGACCCCCGCCGACTCCGGGGGCGGCGACGACCGCCGCCGGAGTCGGCGCGGAAAGATCGTTGACGTGCGCCGGCTTCCGGCGCCGCGACCTCCGCACAGCAGCTGTCGCTCCATATCGGACAGATCCACCCGGTCGGTCTTCAGCGGCACGCGCTGTCGGCACATGAAAAAGATCTCCGGGCGGGTTGTTCGAGTGTCATGCACGCGCAACTCGCCCGGAGATCTCCCGGTTTCACGCCACCACGCCGTCGGCAACGATGGTGGCCATTACCTCTGTTTTCCTTGTCCGGCAGCGTTCCTGATCAGTCCGGTAGGGCGAAGGCGATCAGCGCATCTCCGTGGCCTGCGCCGAGCATGCCGGGAATGATGCCCTCGAGCCAACCACCCCAGCCGACCGGCACGGCGACGTATTGCTTGCCCTCGACGCTGTAGGTCATCGAGCTACCGTGGTGGCCGCCACCGCACTGGAACTTCCACAACTCCTCGCCAGAGCGCACATCGGCGACCGGTACGTAGAAAGATCGTTGCGCGGGCTGTACGCCGCGTGCGTCCATTCCGCGTTGCAGGAGATTCCAACCCATGCCCTGACCGACGACCACGGCAAGTCCGCAGGGCTCGTCTCAGCCTCGATACTTGTGCACGTCGCAAACGCAGTACATGAGACGGCAGCTGAAGCATGCGGGCTTGTCGACGCACGTGATGCAGGGCCCGCAGTGCACCGGCTCGATGTGCCGCGCGTGATCGCCAGGCTCGTAGGCCTCCCCGCAGTAGAGGCACGGCACACGCTCAAATCCCGTGTCCTGCTGGGGCACCGACGACTGGTCCATGACATCACCTTGTTTTCCGTCGCTAAATTTCCCCATGACCGACGGGCGTCTGGAAAAAGTACCAGGGTGGAGATTGAAATACCCACAGCTGGCGGGACTACGGGGAACCTCGACGTAGCCCCGCTCTCCTCGTCTGTCAGGGCATAAGGACACCCGCCCGGTGATCGGGCCGTCTCCGGGACGGCGAGATCACCGGGCGGGGAAAGGAAACCACCAGGGAGTTACCTCGGGTCTCGCGTCAGTGGTTCTTCCCTGTCACAGGGCGAACGTGATCAGCGCGGCACCGTGACCCTGACCGGACATGCCGGGGATGATGCCTTCGAGCCAGCCACCCCAGCCGACCGGCACCGAGATGTACTGCTTGCCGTCAAGGAAGTAGGTCGACGGGCTGCTGTGGTGACCGCTGCCGCACTGGAAGCTCCAGAGCTTCTCGCCGGTCTCGGCGTGGAGCGCCATGAACTCACCCGTGGGTGTGCCGGCGAACACCACGTTCCCCGCGGTACTGAGGGTCGACGCGGCCATCGGCATGTTGAGCCGGTAGCGCCACTTCTCCTCACCGTGGGAGTCGAACGCGCTGACCGACCCGGCCATGTTGTCGACGTCGACCTCGACGGCGGCACCCCAGTAGGGCATGCCTTCCTTGAACTCGCGACGACGCCGGGTGGCAGTGGCGCCCACGTCGGCCACCGGAACGTAGAACAGATCGTGGTCCGGGTTGTACGACGCGTGCGTCCACTCCTTCGCACCGGCGGGGCCGGGGTAGAAGTGGCAGGGCTCGCCTTCCTTGTCCGGGTACTTCCGCGGGGTCACCTTGCCATCGCGGGTGATGACGCCCCAGTCGATCCGGTCGACGAACGGCGTGACGTGTTGCAGCTCGCCGTTGGTGCGGTCGAGGACGAACATGTACCCGTTCTTGTCGAAGTGGGCGAGCAACTTCTTGCCGTCCCGCTCGAACAGGGTCATCTCCATGGTGGAGTCGTAGTCCCACAGGTCGTGGGGGGTGAACTGGTAGTGCCACTTGATCTCGCCGGTGTCGACATCCAGCGCGACCACGCTGTCGCTGTAGAGGTTGTCCCCCTCACGGACCCCGCCGTCGAAGTCGGGAGCCGGGTTCCCGGTGCCCGCGTAGTAGAGGTTCAGCTCCGGGTCGTAGGTGCCGGTGACCCAGTGGTTCGCGCCACCACGCTGCCAGGCCTCACCGTCGGCGGGCCAGGTCTCCGAACCGGGCTCGCCCGGCTTCGGCACGGTGTAGGTGCGCCAGCGCTGCTCGCCGGTCTCCAGGTCCCAGCAGTCGATGTGACCGCGGACGCCGTACTCGCCACCGGCAGAACCCGTGATGAGCGTGTCCTTGATGACCAGCGGAGCGATCGAAGCGCTCTCGCCCGCCCGCACGTCACCGATGGTCTTCTGCCAGACCTTCCGGCCGTTGGTGGCGTCGAGCGCCACCAACTGGGCGTTCTGGGTCACCATGTAGACCTTGCCATTGGCCACCGCACAGCCGCGGTTGACGTTGGCGCAGCACAGCGTCACGTCGACCGGGATCGCGTGCTTGTAGCGCCACAGCTGCTCGCCGGTCTTCGCGTCGAGCGCCCAGAGCCAGCCGTCCCAGCCGGTGACGAACATGACGCCGTCGACGACCAAGGGGCAAGCCTCGAACGCGTAGGTCGAGGTGGAGGCGATCATGCCGGTCGCGCTCGACTGGTGGATCCAGGCGACTTTCAGGTTCTTGACGTTGTCGGCGTTGATCTGGTCGAGCAGGCTGTGCCGCTGGCCGTCATAGGCGCCGTAGTAGGTGATCCAGTTCTGCGATTCGCTGCGCGCCTGGAGGATGCGCTCGTAGTTGATGCCGCGCGTCACGTCCGGAGCGCTGTGCGGCATGTTGGAAAGCTCGCTGTGGTTGAATGCCTTGCCGGCGTCAACGTATTCGACGGTCATGAAGATTCTCCTTTGCTACGGCCGCGGCTGCGCGGGTCGGTCGAGCTTGGCCTCCGGCGGCACTTCGCCCGTCACGACGATGGCGCCGGTCAGGCCCCGGCCCTCGTCGTTACCGGCCGGCGAGCCGTACCAGTAGCAGCCGGGCCCGTCCAGCTCGAGCGTCGCGCTGCCCTTCGAGTGGTTCAGCAGACCGATGAACTGCCGTTCGCCGTTGCTGGGCAGCAGGCAGGCGTGGGTGTTCTTGTCGTCGTTGATGATCGTCAGCTCGACGATGCCGCCGTGCGGCAGGATCAGGATCCCCGGATCCCACGTCATGGCGTCTTCCGGAATGCGGATGGTCGCTTCCATCGTCCCGTCGGCACGCTCGATCGCCTTGCCGATGGAACCGGTTCCGAGCACGGCGCCGATGGTCGCCCTGTTCTGTCCGTTGAGCTCGGCCAGGAGATCCTCTTGGTCGTGGGTAATCGTCATCGGACTTCACCTCCTCGTTAGCAAAAATGGATATTTTGACAGATTTCGCGGAACATATCGGCTGCGCGAGTTCGTCGGCTCTTTGACGACGAAAGCGCATACGCTCTCAAGAGCTACGCCGCAGCCGAGTTTGACGTTGCGGAAAAATTACCAGTGTTGATTACTCTCATATTTCACCGCTGAGCCTGTAACCGGTTTTGGACTCTACGCCCGGGCAAGTCATTTCGATATCCGTTGCCACCGACCGGCTCGACGCCACCATTCCCCCGGCAGGAGATACCGTTCGTGCGGTCCTGCGCCTGGGGAGGCTGAGCCGGCCGTCCTATCGGCAAGGGTCCGCCTACCCGGAATCTGCACAACAAAAAACCGCGTCGAAGACCGGCTCGAGCACGGTTTTAGACGCGGCTTGCCCAAAACGGTCATCACCGCCGGCCGAGCACCTCCTGATCATTGGGCGCACCAACTGGAGTATCCGCAGCGCAGGTCGAAACGGTCGAGTTCCATGACCTTCACCCACGCGGAGACGAAGTCCCGGACGAACTTCCCGTCCGCGTCGTCGCTCGCGTAGACCTCCGAGAGCGCCCTGAGTTCGGAGTTGGAACCGAAGAGGAGGTCGACCCGGCTTGCGGTCCACTTCACCTCGCCGGTTCCCCGGTCGCGGCCCTCGTAGATCGCCGTCCAGATGTCCCCATCCTGCCTCGGCGCCCACTCTGTCCCCATGTCCAGCAGGTTGGCGAAGAAGTCGTTCGTCAACGACCCTGGCGCCGAGGTCAACGCACCCACCGAGGAACGTCTGTGGTTGGCTCCGAGCACCCGCAGCCCGCCGATCAGCACGGTCATCTCAGGCGCGCTCAAGGTCAGCAGGTTCGCCCGGTCGACCAGCAGATGCTCCGGCGGCATCCAAAAGCCGTTTCCCAGGTAGTTCCGGAAGCCGTCCGCCGTGGGCTTCAACCTGTCGAACGACTCGACGTCGGTCCATTCCTGGGTCGCGTCCGTGCGCCCGGGGCGGAACGGAACGTCGATTTCGTGGCCACCGGCCGCGGCGGCGTGTTCCACCGCAGCACACCCTCCGAGCACGATCAAGTCGGCCATCGAGATCCGCTTGTTCCCTTGTTGCGAGGCGTTGAATCGCTCCTGGATCGCCCCCAGCGCGGACAGGACGACCGCTAGCTGCTCGGGTTCGTTGACCGACCAGCTGCGCTGCGGTTCGAGCCGGATCCGCGCCCCGTTCGCCCCACCGCGCTTGTCGCTGTCCCGGTACGTCGAAGCCGACGCCCACGCCGTGGAGACGAGCTGCGCGACCGTCAGGCCCGAGCCGAGGATCTCGCGCTTGAGGCCGGCGACGTCGTCGGTGCCCACAAGTCCGTGGTCCAGCTCCGGCACCGGGTCCTGCCAGATCAGCCGTTCCTCCGGGACGAGCGGCCCCAGGTAGCGCTGGATCGGGCCCATGTCGATGTGCGTCAGCTTGAACCAGGCCCGCGCGAACGCGTCCTCGAACTGGTCCGGGTGCTCCAGGAACCGCCGCGAGATCGCGTCGTAGCCCGGGTCCTCCTGCAACGACAGGTCGGTGGTGAGCATGACCGGATGGTGTTTCGTGTCCGGGTCGAAGGGGTCCGGCACGGTGCCCTCGCCCTGGCCGTCGCTCGGGATCCACTGCCAAAGGCCCGCCGGGCTGAGCTCGACGTCCCATTTGTACTCGTACAGCGTTTCGAAGAAGGTGTGGTCCCACTCGACGGGCGTGCGCGTCCACATCCCTTCCAGCCCGCTGGTGACCGTGTCCGGCCCGCTGCCGCTGCCGTACCCGCCGAGCCAGCCCAGACCCTGCGCGGTGAGCGGCGCTGCCTCGGGCTCGGGGCCGCCGGTCACATTCGGGTCCGCCGGGCCGTGCGTCTTGCCGAAGGTGTGTCCGCCCGCGATGAGCGCCACCGTTTCCTCGTCGCTCATCCCCATCCGCTTGAAGGTCTGCCGGATGTCGCGGGCCGCGAGCACCGGGTCGGGATTGGTGGCCGGGCCCTGCGGATCGACGTAAATCAGCCCCATCGCGGCGGCCGCCAGCGGCTCGTCGAGTTCGTGCAGACCGCTGTACCGGTCGTCGGCCAACAACTTGCGTTCCGGACCCCAGTACGTCTCGTCGGGCTCCCACACCTCGGCACGGCCGCCGCCGAACCCGAAAGTCTTGAAGCCCATCGACTCCAGTGCCCGGTTGCCTGCGAAGACCATCAGGTCCGCCCAGGAGATCCTGCGCCCGTATTTCTTCTTGACCGGCCACAGCAACCGACGCGCCTTGTCCAGGTTGCGGTTGTCCGGCCAGCTGTTCAACGGGGCGAAGCGTTGCATCCCGGCACCTGCACCGCCTCGGCCGTCGCTGACGCGGTAGGCACCCGCAGCATGCCAGGCCATGCGCAGCACAAGGGGACCGTAGTGACCGAAGTCGGCGGGCCACCAGTCCTGCGAGATCGTCAGCACCTCGTCGACGTCACGCGCCATTTCGTCGAGATCCAGAGTCTTGAATTGCTCGGCGTAGTCGAAGTCCGCACCCAGCGGGTCGTGTGCGGGTCGGTGCCGACGCAATGCCTTCAAGTCGACCCGGTGCGGCCACCAATCGTTGGCATTGCCGCCCGCCGTCGAATGATTCCGCCGCCGAGCCGGCCGTGTCTCGCTCAGAACCTTGTCGTAGGTGCGGTAGACGTGGGTATCGGGATTCTCGGGCATTGATGTCCTCCTAGGCGTTACCGAGCCTGAGATCCTGGTCGTACGTCTTGTAGATAGCGACGACGTCAGGGTTCTCCGGCGTGGAAGCTCCTTCCTGGTCCTTCAAGGCTCCTCAGATGTCCAGCGCCCGGCGGACGGCTGGAGCGTTCCGCCGCGAAACCGGCACCATCGGGCTCGCCTGGTCATCCATCACCAGGAACAATTCGCCTCTGAATCGACGCTCGACCTCCCGAATCCGGCTGAGGTTGACCACATATCCGCGGTGTACCCGCAGGAAACCGGCATCGGTCAGCTCGCTTTCGAGCTTGTCGAGGCCGGCCGAGGCGGCTCGCAACCGCCCCTGATCAGTGGACAGCCACACGTCGTTGCCCTTCGATTCGGCGAACGAGACCTCCGGCAGCCGCAGCAGCACCATCCGGTTGTCGCGCATCGCGACGATCCGGTGCGGCCGCGCCCCAGGGCGCCTGGCCCCTTCCGCCCGAGGTAACTGCTCTCCTTCGGAAACTCCGAATGAGATCAGGTTTCCGACCAGCTGCCCGGACAGGAAGACGGGCCGGATACTGATCGGGGTCGGCTCGTCGGCGAGATGGGTGAAGATCTGCGTCGAGCCGACCCAGTCGGGATTGTGGGTGGCCTGCTTAGAGGCGTACCGAGCCGCCCAGATGAATCCCGGCAGACTCGGGTTCCAGCGCGCCGCGGGGTCGGGTGCCGGTGTGGAGCCCGGGACGCCGAGGAGCACGCTTGCCGTGTCGTCGGCGATCACCACCCTGCCCGCAGG
This sequence comes from Saccharopolyspora sp. NPDC050389, assembly GCF_040655595.1. NCBI lineage: Bacteria > Bacillati > Actinomycetota > Actinomycetes > Pseudonocardiales > Pseudonocardiaceae > Saccharopolyspora > Saccharopolyspora sp. NPDC050389. The sequence goes on along the minus strand of NZ_JBFAKG010000026.1, from coordinate 47,107 downwards.
ATCCACCGCGGCGAGCGCCGCGCTCGAGCGCGACCTGGCGTGGTTGTAGGCGGCGACCAGCTCGGCGCCGCTATCCTGGGCGCGTTGTCTCAATATGTGCTGGGTTTTGGTCGCAGTGTTGCCCAGCCAGGCGGCCGCGGACGCGGGAAGGTCGCCGCGCCAGCACGAGATGTTGAGCGCCGCGATCGGTTCCCCGGTCACCACATCCCGGACGGCCACACCCGCGCAGGTCCAGTCGTGGAAGGCTTGGCACCAGTGCTCCGCACCCCGGATTATCACCGGTGCGTGTGCTTCGAGTGCCGTGCCCATGCCGTTCGTTCCGGTAGCGCACTCGGACCAGCAGAACCACGCCGCCAGGTTGGCTTTGGTGGCGCGGGAGCGCGTGGCCTGGTCTCCCCATTGGGCCAGGACCCGACCGGTGGCGTCGGTGATGGTCACGACGCCGCCGAGGTTGCTTACCTCGTGAGCCACCGAGGCAGCACGGAAACCGAGTTCGGCGAACACGACGTCATGTTCGAGCGCGTGGTCGACCTCCGCGACGGCCACCGGGGCTTCGGTCAGGTACGGGTCGACCCGGTACTGGTCCCGGCACCGGTGCCACGAGATCGCCACCTCGGGCCGCAAGCCGCGGATATCGTCCTCGCCCTTCACGAATCGTTCCCATGCCCCGTACACCGTGGCCTTGCCCGGGCTACGGGAGATGGGGTCGAGCTGGTGCACATCTGCCATGTAAGATCGCCTTTGGTCTGTCACCAACCCGAACGGCATGAGCCGTCCCCGTCGGCGACCGCTGATGCCGCTTGCTGGACCGGACCGAGCCGCCGGTTGGGCTTCGCGCACCGACCAGTGGCGTATCCGGCATGAGCCGTGCGTCGCGGCTGTCGGAACTTCGCGGTCCGTCGCGTGACTTGTGGTCGTTCCACGCGTCCTCGGTAGAATCAAACGGGGAATCGACGGCTTCCGCGCTTTGGTTTTCATGACGTGGAGTCGAAAGCTAAGCTGTTCCTCGATTCGACGGCAACCACTGTGGGACGAGTGCGGGCGAACGACCCACGAGCGGCAGCAACCCGACAACCACCGGTAGCCACCTATTCATCAACGGGTAACACGCGTGTGCCGGCGATCGTGGACCGGGCAGCACCGTCACGGTGCCGACATCCGGCAACAGCCGGGCCGGCGCAGACTCCGCCGCGAAGCTCGAATAGTGCTGCAAGGCTTGTGATGTCGGGAACGGCGCGGTTAACGTCAGAGCGTCGATCTCCGGGCGAGTGTGGTGGTCCAGAAGTCCGGGGCGTGTTGTCACGGCCTTGGCTGAGGTTGCGGATCTTCCGCAAGCTCCGGTCCGGGTGCCCGGCGTTTTCCGGCGAATGGCGGGTTGTGCGTCGCGATTCGGCGAATGGGAGCCCACAGCACGCCGCTCATGGCATTTGAAACGACCGGTTCCGTCCTCGCCTCGCTGCCGGAGACAGGCCGTCTGACCGCCGTGGTGAATCCGAGCTACCGAGGCGCCCGAGCAAGGCGACGGGAGAAGTGATGATGAGCGAACTCGCGGTGCATTGCCACGGACTGCGCTACTGCTTCGGGGAGACCGTCGCCGTCGACGGCGTTGATCTGCGCATCGAGGCCGGCAGCGTCTTCGGGCTGCTCGGTCCCAACGGAGCCGGGAAAACGACCACGATTCGGATGATCTCGACTCTGCTCCCGGTGCCGACGGGCGCGATCGAGGTTTTCGGCGTGGACGTGAACCGGCACAAGCTCGCTGCCCGCAGGTTGATCGGCTACGTGCCGCAGCAGCTTTCTGCGGATTCAGCGCTCAGCGGCCGGGAGAACGTCGCGTTGTTCGCGAGGCTCTTCGACGTGCCCAGGGCGCAGCGGCGGTCCGCGGTGGAGGCGGCGTTGCGATCGGTCGGTCTGGAGGAGGTCGCCGGGCGAACCGCGAGCACGTATTCCGGCGGCATGATCCGACGCCTTGAGCTGGCGCAAGCGCTGGTCAGCGCGCCACGTCTGCTCGTGCTCGACGAGCCGACGGTCGGGCTCGACCCCATCGCGCGGGCAGGGGTGTGGGAACACATCGAGCGGGTACGAGCCGCGACCGGGATGACGGTCCTGATCACCACGCACTACATGGAGGAGGCCGACCGGCAGTGCGACCGGGTGGCGTTCATGCACCACGGTCGAATCCGCAGCGTGGGGGCCCCACCGGAGCTCCGCGCCGCAGTGGGGCCCGAGGCGACGTTGGAGGACGCGTTCCGCGCGGTGACCGGTGACGGACTTGCCAATGATGCGGGGGAGGGGATGCGTCATGTCCGCGCCGTTCGACGGGTCGCACGTCGTGTCGGTTGATCAGGTGCGGCGCGGGCCGGTGCGCCTGATGTGGTCGCGGATCACGACGATGTGCCTGGTGGAGCTGCAGAAGCTGCGGCACGACCGGACCGAACTCGTCACCCGGGCGGTTCAGCCGGCGCTGTGGCTGGTGGTCTTCGGTACGACGCTCAGCCGGATTCCGGTGATTCCGACAGGAGGTGTGCGGTACCTGGACTACCTCGCGCCGGGCATCCTCGCCCAGTCGGCCCTGTTCATCGCGATCTTCTTCGGTATTCAGATCATTTGGGAGCGGGATGCCGGGATCCTCGCCAAACTGCTCGTCACGCCGACGCCGCGGGTCGCGATCGTCAGCGGCAAGGCGTTCGCGGCCGGCGTGCGCGCCCTGGTGCAAGCCCTCGCGGTGCTCATCCTCGCCGTGCTGCTGGGTGTCGGGATCACGGCGAATCCGTTGAAGTTGCTCGGGATGTGCGCGGTGGTGGTGCTCGGATCGGTGTTCTTCTGCTGCTTGTCCATCACCATCGCGGGGTTGGTGCTGTCCCGGGATCGCTTGCTGGGCATCGGGCAGGCGATCACGATGCCGCTGTTCTTCGGTTCCAGTGCGCTGTACCCGGTCGATCTGATGCCGCACTGGCTGAAGGTGGTCAACTGCGTCAACCCGCTGGGCTACGAGGTGGACGCTTTGCGCGGTCTGCTCATCGGCACGCCTGCGGATCTGTGGCTCGATGTCGGAGTGCTGGTGGCGGCCGCAGTGTCCATGACCGGGGTCGCATCCGCTCTGCTGGGAAGGCTGGTCCGCTGATCGGCGCCCGCGGGTTCGTCGACGGATTCTCGCGCCCGGCCGAGGCCGGTGTGCCGCGTCGCCGCATGTCATGCCCCGTCAATATTTTGCGATTCCCGGAGGTCTATTCGCGATAATTTCCTGTTCATCGGTGATCGCCGGATCGGGTATGTTGCCACGGTCATTTTCGGCGACAAGGAGCAGATCGGTCGCGGCCGGCGAAGCCGGGTCGGCCGCAGGTGGAAGCAGGTCTTGAACTGCAGCTTTTCGAAAGCTACATTGTGACCGCTGTCACCATCCGTGAGTCCCCGAGATCCGTCCCTCGCGAATGACAAGGAGGTCGTGATGGCGGGGAGAGTCCCACCGTTAGAGATCGCATCGAGCGGGTCCGGCGGCCATGGCCACGTGGGGGGCGACTCCCTGGTAGCCACGGCCACCGCGAGGAAGACCGCTCGTGCGTGGGAGAGCTTCGCCGCAGGCGAAGATATCGTGCAAGGGGTCCGCCCGGAGATCCTGGCTTCGTGGTACCGATGTCGGGATCAGTACGAAGTGGACCCCACGCTGCACATCGCGCCCGGGGCGCCCGAAGACAACGACCATCGGCTCGACCACGACGTGATCTTCACCCAGCTCGGCGGTCTCGGGGCGTTGGCGGGCCGGGACGTGGAGCTGGACGGCGGTGTCGTAGCCGTAACGGACGGCACCGGGCGCATTCTCGGGTCCTGGGGCGACCCCACCGCGCGGAAACGGGCTGATTTGAGCAACCTCGCGCCGTGGTCGGCGTGGTCGGAGCAGTGCACGGGCACGAACGGGATGGGGACGTCGTTCGAACTGCCGGGCCCGATCACCGTGACCGGACCGGAGCACTGGTGCGAAGGCTTCCAGCAGTGGGCCTGTGCGGGGATTTCCATACGCGACGTGGTAACCGGTTCGCCGGTCGCGTCGATCAACATCTCACGGTGGAAGGCGCCGCTTTCCGAGCATGTGCCGACGTGGCTGAGGAACGCCGCCGCGAGCGTCGAAGAAGAGATCCATCGCCGCGCCATCACGGAGGCCAAGAGTGTGGTCGCCGGGTTCGAGCACGAGTCCGCCCAGATGAGTGGCCCGCTCATGGCTGTGGACCGTGGTGCGCATGTGATCGCTGCGAACTGCGCGGCTATTTCGTTGCTCAAGCTGGCAGACGACAACCCCATTGCCACGGGCGCGGCCGAACCGGCGAAGCGCTGGAAGCCGGATATTCCGGAACTTCTCGATGTCGTGCGGTGGGCGATGGGCCGGGCCCTGCAACGTCCACAGTGGAGCGGCTATGCGCGTCTGTCGGTGTGCCCAGGGGAGGATGCCATTCCGGTGACCATGCGGCCTGTCGTCGTCTCCAACCACATAGTGGGCATGTTCTGCGGATTCGGGCTGCAAGAGGGTGAACCTTACGAGAAGCATCTGGACGCGGCGTCTGTTTCCCTGCCGCCGCGCGTGATCGGGATTCGTGACGAACGGCTGGTTCTGCTCGCCCCGTCGGAGATCCGCTATGCCCAGGCCGACCGGAACATCGTTTGGTTGAGTACGGACCGGGGAAGGATCCAGGCTGCCACCCGTGGCCTGGACAACGTCGAGGAATCCCTGGCACCCCACGGGTTTCACCGAGTACATCGTCGCTTCCTGACCAACCTTCGCCGTGTGGTCGAGGTGGAACGGGGAATCAAGGGTGAGCTGATTCTGATCACGGACCTTCGTTGCCGTGAGCGCGTTCCCGTTTCACGGCGCCACGCGCCGGAGATCCGCCGCTTGCTCGGCGTGTGAGGCTGTCCGCACGTGGGCGGATTCCGCCCACGTGCCTTGTGCCTGCTGCTCAGATTGTTCGCGGGCAACGCGGGCCGCGTTGCTTGGTCCGAACCGCGTGCCGGGAAACGCCCGGGGCGTCGATGGCACCTGAGGCGAGCCTGCTCGTCGACGCTGCGCCGCACGACGCGTTGTCGCTTTTACCGGATATTCCCTGGTCGCAAAAGCATGCCGGGGTGCCTGTCGCACGCCGTGAGCCGGCGGTGCCGCGGCGGTCCGTTCGTGGCGGCACGGCAACCGTTCGTCAGTGATCCGGTACCGGTGGTTCATGATCGGTTGTCAGAGCCCGCGATATCGAAGAAGCTTTGAGAGGCAATACCGAGTTCCGGGTGATGACACACGATGCTCGCCCGGGCCGGAACCTCGACAGGTGACGGTACCTGTCGTCGTCCGACCGCCGTCAGCGGTCGAATCCGAGGGAGGACGCCATGATCTGGGAAACGCCCGAATATGCGGTGATCGAGGTGTGCGCTGAAGCCAGCGGATACCTGTACCGGCGTTGATGGATTGATTTCGCGCTGTGCTTCTTCATTGTCTGGGAGTTGCGGCAGGCGGCGGTTATCCGCAGTGGAACTGCGCTTGTGCCGGGTGCCGCAAGGCTCGTAGCAATCCGGAACTCGGGTCGATGCACGCGGGTCTTGCGGTCTCCGGAGACGGCGAGCGGTGGTTCCTGCTGAACGCGACTCCGGATGTACATCATCAGATAGCGATGGATCGCTGTCTGCATCCGGGGCCGGGAATCCGGACGACACCGGTTGCCGGCGTGCTGCTGACGGACGCGGAGTTCGACCACACCATCGGCCTGCTGATGTTGCGTGAGGAATCGTCGCTGACGGTGTACGGGACGTACCCCGTGCTGGAGGCACTCGCTCTGCGGTTTCCCGTCCGGGAATTGCTGAGCGACTACGCCGACCTTTCGTGGTCCCTGGTCGAAATCGGCAAACCTCTGGACCTGGACGACCGGTTGCGCGTGACCGCCTTCCTAACCGGAAGCAAGGCGCCCCGCTACATGGGGCGCTCGCAGCTTCATCGCGAGTCGAAGGAGTGGGAGGTGGGCTTCCGCTTGCAGGACAAGGTGACCGGCGGGACCGCGGTGTACGCGCCGACTCTGCCCCGGTGGGACGAGAAGTTCGCCGAGCAGGTGGCGTCGGCCGATTGCGTCTTCTTGGACGGCACGTTCTGGACGGACGACGAAATGTCCTGCCGGGGTGCGGGAAGTCGTTCCGGACGCTCCATGGGGCACATGCCCGTCAGCGGCGAGGATGGTTCTGCCCTCGCTCTTGCCGCGCTTCCCGCGAAGCGCAAGATCTACACGCACATCAACAACACCAACCCCATCCTCGACGAAGGCTCCGAGGAGCGGCGTTGGTTGGCGGGCTTGGGCATCGAGGTGGGCCGGGCCGGCCTGGAGGTGGAGTTGTGAAAGCTTGGTCTGCCGAGGAGTTCGAAGCGCGACTGCGGTCGATCGGAGAGCAGCGTTACCACCACTTGCACCCGTTCAACGAGCGGATGCACGCGGGCGTGCTCACCGAGGAGGAGTTCCGCGGATGGGTGCGAAACCGCTTCTACTACCAGGTGAACCTGCCGGTGAAGGACGCGTTCATCCTGACCAAGCTCCCCAGTCGGCACGATCGGCGCCAGTGGATTCAGCGCATCATCGATCACGACGGCCGCATGGGGGACGAAGGCGGGATCGAGAAGTGGGTCCGCCTCGGTGAAGCCGTCGGCTTGACCCGCCAAGAGCTGTTCGACAGCGGCACGGTGCTACCCGGAGTGCGGTTCGCCGTGGACGCCTACGTGGATTTCTGCCGCCGGAAGCCGTGGCTGGAGGCCGTGGCGTCGGCCATGACCGAGTTGTTCGCCCCCGGTCTGCTCAGCCGGAGGATCGCCGACCTCCAGCAGCACTACCCGTGGATCGCCGCGGAAGGCCTGGAGTACTTCCGGTCCCGGCTCACCCAGCAGCCCAAGGACATCGAGCATCTGCTCGACCTGGTGATCAACCACGCGAAGTCCAGGGAGCAGCAGGACGCGTGCGTACGGGCGCTGGAGTTCAAGTGCGATGTCCTCTGGAGCCTGCTGGACGCCGTGCAACTCGCCTACAGCAAGAGCTCATGATGGACGAACCTGATCTGACGGGCACGCCTCGGCTGGTGACCAAGGCGATGCTCAAGCACGACAGCGTACGGGACGCCGAGTTGCTCCTGTTGCCGGAGAGGGTCGTGCGCCTGAACGCGTCCGGGGCGGCGATTTTGCGATTGTGCGACGGAAGCCGCACCGTGCGGCAGGTGGTGGCCCAGTTGGAGCACGATTTCGAGACCACCGGTCTCGCGAACGACGTCGTGGAGTTCCTCCAGGATGCGCACGGACGGGGTTGGGTGGTGATCGCATGAACGGTGTACCGCAGCCGTACGGCCTGCTGGCCGAGCTCACTCACCAGTGTCCGTTGCACTGCGTCTACTGCTCGAACCCGTTGGCACTGCTCGATCGTCAGGACGAGCTCGGCACCGACGACTGGCTGCGGGTGATACGCGAGGCAGCCGGGCTCGGTGTGGTTCAGGTGCATTTCTCTGGCGGTGAACCCCTAGTCCGCGGTGATCTGGAGACGCTCGTCGCCGAGGCGCGCCGTTGTGATCTGTACACCAACCTGATCACCAGCGGCCTGGGGCTCACGGAGAGCCGTGCGAGATCGCTCGTGTCGGCAGGGCTCAACAGCGCCCAGCTGAGCATTCAGGGCGACGCGGCCGAGTCGACGGATCTGGTCGCAGCGAGCAAGCGGTTCGACAAGAAGCAGGACGCCGCGCACATCATCCGCGAGGCGGGGCTGCCGTTGAACATGAACGTGGTCCTGCATCGTCTCAACCTGCATCGCCTGGACGCGATCATCGATGTCTGTGCGTCGTGGGGCGCCGAACGGCTGGAGCTCGCCAACACCCAGTACTACGGCTGGGCTCTTCGCAACCGCGATCTGCTGCTCCCCAGCAAGGCCCAGTTGGAGGAGGCCGTAGGCGTGTACGAACGCCGGAAGGCCGAGTTGGCGGAGCGCATGGAACTCCTCTGGATCCTCCCGGACTACTACGAGCCCTATCCGAAGCCGTGCATGGGCGGATGGGCGCAGACCGCCCTGACCGTCGCCCCGGACGGCATGGTGTATCCGTGTCCGGTGGCCGCGGACATGACCACGATGGATTTCCCGTCGGTTCACGACCACGACATGGCGTGGATCTGGTCGAAGTCCGCTGCGTTCCAGGCTTTCCGGGGCACGGAGTGGATGCCCGATCCGTGCCGCAGCTGTCCTCGCAAGGAGACGGATTTCGGTGGATGCCGGTGCCAGGCCTTCGCCTTGACCGGCGATCCGGGACGCACCGACCCGGTTTGCGTCCACTCGCCCGACCACCACTTGGTGCAGGACGCGCTCGTTCGTGCCAATCAGGACGATGCCGCAGCCGACGGCGAAATGGCCCGGGCGAACCTGGTTTACCGTCGTCCACCCGCGTCGGCGAGGAGGCGATGACCGATGTCGTTCGAAGTCCGTGCCGCGTGCAGGAGCAACCTGACGCAGGACGAGGCGGCAGTGCGCTCGGCTGAGGTCAGCGACGTCCGCTACGCGGTCGACCTCGACTTGACCACAGGTGAGCAGGAGTTCGCGACGACCACCGTGGTCCGCTTCCAGGCCCGTTCCGGGGGTGCGAACGTCTTTCTCGACTTCGCTGGGAAGGTGGAGTCGATCGAGTGCAATGGTCGTGAGCTGGGGCCCCGCGCGCAGGACGGGACGCGTGTCCGGCTGGACGTGAGATCAGGTGAGAACACGGTCCGAGTGGCCGGTTCCGGTTCGTACTCGCGCACGGGGGAGGGGCTTCACCGTTTTCGCGACCCCCTCGACGGACAGGTCTACCTGCACACCAAGTTCGAGCCCTTCGCGGCGCACAAGGTGTTCGCCTGCTTCGATCAGCCGGACCTGAAGGCAACGGTCGATTTGACCGTCACGGCTGACGATCAGTGGGTGGTGGTCGCCAACACCGATCCTGGCGAGGAGCCGGCGCCTGCGGGCGGCAAGCACTCGACTTGGCGCTTCCGGAGCACGCCACCGCTGCCGCCGTACCTGGTGGCCTTCGCCGCCGGCCCGTTCCGCCGGCTGCGTTCCAGCCACCGCGGAGTGCCGCTGGCGCTGTACGCGCGGAAGTCGGTCCTCGAAGACCTCACCGACGATGCGCACGAGTTGTTCGACGTGATCAGCCGCGGCCTCGACTTCTACAGCCAGCTGTTCGACCTTCCGTACCCGTTCACCAAGTACGACCACGTCTTCGCGCCCGAGTACGCATTCGGCGGAATGGAGCACCCGGGCTGCGTGACGCTCAACGAGCGGTTCGTGTTCCGGCATCGGGTCACCGAGGATCAGCGGCGACGACGAGCCGAGCTGCTGTTGCACGAGATGGCGCACATGTGGTTCGGCGACTACGTGACGATGCGCTGGTGGGACGATCTGTGGCTGAACGAGAGCTTCGCGACGATGATGGCGGTCGTCGCACAGCCCGAAGTGACGCGGTACGGGGAAGGTTGGACGGCGTTCGCGCACCACAACCTGCCGGTGGCTCGACATGCCGACCAGTTGCCGACCAGCCACGCGATCCGGGTCGAGACCGCCGATACCGATGCCGCGCGGACGAACTTCGGGCCGATCGTCTACCGGAGAGGGGCGGCCGTACTCCACGAGCTCGCGGTGCGCATGGGCTGGGACTCCTTCGTCTCGGGCGTACGGACATACCTGCGGACGCACGCGTGGGGAAATGCCAGCCTCGATGATTTCGTGGCGGCGCTTCGGCGCGTGTCGGACGCGGATGTGGATCGCTGGGTGGACGAGTGGCTTTTGCGCCGTGGGGTGAACACGGTCGAGGTGTCTCGCCTTCCGAAGGGCGATTGGGTGGTTCAGCTTCCCGATCCCGAGGTGCGGCCACGCCACTTGCACCTGCGGGTCGGCGCGTTCGACGACTGCGATGCCGGCCTGGTGCTGCGGCAACGGGCGCACGTGCCGCTCAGTCCGCGTAGCTCCGAAGGAAAACTGGACGCGTTCGGCAGCCGAAGCCCGGACCTGCTGGTGCCCAACGACGATGCGGTGAGCCACGTCAAAGTCAGGCTGGACCCCCGGTCTCGGCAAACAGCCTTGCGCAGTCTGTCCGCACTGGACGATCGGAGAGCACAGGCAGTCGTCTGGGGAGCATTGTGGGACGACGTCCTCGACGCGCGGTTGCCCGCTCGGAGTTTCGCATCGGCCGTTCTCACGCATGGAGTGGTGGAGAGCGATGTCGGCGTCCTGGAAGCGCTCTTGGAGCGAGCTGTGCAGGCGACGCGGGTCTACGGGGATCCATCCAGCACCAGCCGGATGCTCGAAGTCCTGGCACGCCGAGTGCGTGATCACTTGGCCGGCGCCGCCCAGGGTAGCGACCGCCAGGTGGTACTGGCCCGCACCCTCGTAGGGGTCGTCCAGGCCGACGACCACAGCCTGCTGAGCGAAATGGTGTGCGGGCGGTCTCCCTGGCCGGGACTGGTAATGGATCGAGACCTGCGCTGGCGCGCATTGCTTCGCCTCGCGTCGACCGGTTTCGAAATCGACGGACTTCTCGGCATCGCGATGGACGCTGACGCTGGAGACAGCGGTCGCCGGCACGCCTTGATGGCACAGGCCGCACGTCCGACCCGCGCCGCCAAGGAGCAAGCGTGGGCCCTGGTGTTCACCGACGATTACTCGCTCGCGGAACGGCAAGCCATCATGGCAGGGCTGCGACAACCGGGGCAGGAGGAGTTGCTCACTCCGTACGCGAAACGCTACTTGCGTGCGTTGGAGAGCATGGCCGGAGCTGCCGAGCCCGAGTTCGTGCTGGCGTTCGCTCGTGCGCTTTATCCCCGCTTCACCCACGTCGAGCAACGCGTACTGGCGGATACGGAAGACGTGCTGGCGAACAAGCGGCTCCCTGGAGATGTGCTCAGGGTCCTCAGGGAGGAGCGAACGGAACTGGTCATGATGCGGGCAGCGCGGGCGTGCGACGCGGCGCAGAGAGCGAGGCAGGTTGGAAGCTCCGTGGCCTTGACAGCGGAACGTACGAGCGGCTGTTGACTGCGCGGTTCTTTCAGTCTGCGCCAACTGAACACCACAGAGGACACGCGAAGGTGCACCGTGCGATGCAGGGATCGGGTGGTTAGGGACGATGGCGGTCCCGCCACAACGGAGGCTGCAGTCATGAACGCCGAACGCAGAATCGTCGTAGGTGTGAATGGATCGGTGTCGGCGAAGGCGGCGCTGTGCTGGGCCGTCGAGCAAGCCGAACTCACCGGCACCGCGGTGCACACCGTGATCGCCTGGGAGCTCCCCGTGTTCTACGGCCTGGTCTGCAGTTGGGAGGGAAAACCGGTGCCACCGGAGGAATTCGAGGAGAACGCGCGCCTCGACCTCGACCGGACCGTGGACCAGGTCGAGCGCGAGACCGCCACAGAGGTGGAGATCCGGCGCGAGGTGCGCTGCGGTCGTCCGACGCAGGTGTTGCTGAAAGCCGCTGACGGAGCGGAGTTGCTGGTACTCGGCGACCCTGGGTACAGCGTCTTCTACGAAGCGCTGTTGGGCTCGGTGGGCCGGCGCTGCGCCGGGCACGCCCGTTGCCCGGTTGTTGTCGTACCACAATGGATACCCGTCCCTCGCAGAGCGATCCCTTCCTATGAGAGCGCGCGTGAAATCTGACCGTTGAGGATGTACGTCTGTTGATCGTGTCTGTCTCTCGGCCCGCCGGATGGAAATCTGCGGCGGTGCATGCGCCTGTGGCGTTGTCGCCGGGGCGTACAGGTGCTGCGCTCCCGGGCAGCCACGAACGCTGCCCGCACGCATCTGCCCTGCCCCGCACGAACTCGTCGGCGCGCATCAAAGGCGTACCATCGAGGGCTCTCGAGAGCGCCTCGGTAATGCATCGTCGAGAATCGCCTTCCGCGTTCGAGCAGTCCACAAGGACACCCGCGGTTCCACTCGTGGCCGCACAGGCACCGTTCGACACCGATCCCCGGCCACTGGTTCGATCTCTATTGCAGCAACCTGAAACATCGAAGATGCTCTGTAGTGAACGCCGAATTTCGAGGTTTCGCTCTCGAAATTCAGTGGGTCACGTTGTCCGGGTGCTGCCCGCTCATCGGGCGCAGTCAACACTAGGAGAAAAAGTATGAAGTGGGAAACTCCGGAGTACACGGTCATCGAGGTGTGTGCCGAGGCCACCGGTTACTTCTACCGGGGCTGACGGCCGGGATCGAAGCACCGTGTTGCTCTATTTCTCGTAGTCGCGGCAGGTGTCGGATATCTGCGACGGGACTACGCCCGCGGCGGCGCAAGGCCCCGGATCCGGAAATCGGATCGGCGCAGGGGCCTTGCGTCACCCGCGGAAGAAGGATTCGGCGGAGTTGCACCGCCATTCTCTCAACATTTGAACAGGCCAAAGAGAGTGACCTGTCGAACAGGTGATCGGTAATGTCCCGCATAATATTCACAGCCACCCACTACGCGGCCCTGGACGCGGTGAACCAGGGAAAAATCTGTTATCACAACGGGCTCCTCCAGCCCGCACTCGGCTATGACTGGGTGACGGGTATTACCTGCCCCATGACAGATGATCTACGTCAGACCCTCCGCGATCTCTGGATTACGGATTTGATCGACATCGACACGCACCATCTGTTCGCCCTACGAGGTCACCGGGTAGTGCTCACGATGAAGGGCTACCGCACCCTGCGCGACTGGTCCGCTCTCGGCCGGCGCGAGTTCGCGGCGTAGCGAAGTTCCGGTGGGCCGCCGGCCGAGTCCGCCAACGTTTCACTTGCCGAAAGCCGCCTTCGCGGAGTAGATCGACGGCGCAGAACCCATTCCGGTGCCCGGACAGTCCTGCAGTGCGGATTCGGGGAATGACCGAAACATCTCTCCGGTGAATCCGCGGGTAGGGTAAACCCTTTTCGAGGTGGTTGCAGATGGCTCTTGAATTTCTCCCGCTTTTAGCGCTGGCTTTTGGTCTCTGTATCGACAACTTCCGGTCGGCGATCGCTATCGGTACCATTCCCTTCGGCTGGCGTCGCGCTGTGCAGATTGCCCTCATTTTCGGTATATGGGATGCACTGTCTCCCCTGGCAGGAGGATTCATCGGCCACTACGTAGGGGAGTTCATCGGTTCGGGTGCAGATTACATCGGATCTATCATGGTGGGGGCATATGGGCTGTATCTTCTGGCCGGGGCACTCCGGAACCCTGAACCAGAAGAGGTAGATCATCCATGGGTGACGCTCTTCGGTATGCCGCTTTCGCTGAGTATCGACAATTTTATCGCTGGGGCCAGCCTGGGGTTTGCCGGGTTTTCTCTTGTGATCCCGATGATCACTTTCGGCGTCGTGACAGCGGTCATGTCATTGGCTGGGTTGTGCCTTGGACGTATGGCTGCCAATGTTGTCCGGATCCGGTCCGACCTGTTTAGCGGTATCTCGCTCGTGGGTGCGGCGATTTTGCTACCGCTGGTATTCAGCTGAACGCCGGGCATGAGCGGCCACACGCTTGAGGAGTCGAAGCCGGTTGGCCCTTGCCATGTCGGTGAGCCCGTTTCGCCGTCCATGTCAGCCAGTTTGCCGGTCTGCGTGCGCTGGAAGCCGACGTTGTCGTCGATGACGGTGCGAGGCCCGACGGGAATCCTCTTCGGCTGCTTCGCGTCGAGCCGGACGAATTCGAAGCCGCCGTTCCAGACGGTGCGCAGTACCTCCTGGAGGAACGCAGTGGTGAGCTGCTCGCCGGCGCAACGGCGGTAACCGAACCCGAACGGCGCGTAACCCGCCGAGTCGCATACCGGGTACGGCGTGCCGTCGACGACGCCGTAAACGGCCCGAAGGCGCTGTTGGTCAGCTCCGCCCGGCGGCCATCACTGACGGCGAACGGTGCGGGCGGGAACGCGGTACGCCTCGTTGCGAAGCGGGTCACCCTGAGCAGGGCCCTGGGGGTCCACGGGCGAGTCGCTCATGTCATTCCTCGCAGTGTTCGGTGCTGGCACCGCACCGGTGGCTGCTACCGGCTCGACCTGATCCTGTTCGGTGTCTGCTTGCTGGGTTTCAGCGGAGCCGGACTCTGCGGTCTGGGCGGCGTGGTGGCGTTTGAGGGCTTGGTTGAGCAGTTCGACTGAGAGCAGTAGTGCTAGCGGTGGGCAGGCGGCGACGGCGATGGCGAAGGTGTTCAGCTCGGATGCGGAGGCGATGTTGGCGCATAGCGACAACGCAATTCCCAGCATGAACGACAGCCATGCCTTCCACTGTCCAGCAGCACCGTGGTCGTGGGTCTTCCACAGCTCGATGGTGGAGATCAGTAAGAGGCCATCGACGACCAGTGGCCAGAGTGCCGCGGTGGTCTTGTCGGCGCCGTATCGCAGGGCAAATTGGTGTCCGTGGCGGTAGGAGACGTAGGCGGCGCCGACGGCGTCCTCCTCGGCTTCGGCGTAGGTCCGACCGGTGCGTTTGGCGTCGAGGGTGAAGTTGCGGTGCATTCTCGGTCCGTCCACTGGGCCGGGGGACAAGGTGTTCACCGATATCCCGGCCGGGCCGACCTCGTGTGCCAGGGTGGTGGTCAACCCGATCACCGCGAGCTTCGACGCGGCGTAGGGGGTGCGCCGGGCTAACGGCCGTTTTCCGGACACCGAGGCCAGGTTGATCACGTCTCCGGCGCACTTGGCGACCATCGCCGAACTTGTGGGCGCGCACGTCGCCGGAGCGGGCGTGGCCCTCGAACGACTCGACTCTGGCTGCGCGGCCGCATAGCTCGCCGAGTGCTGCGCTGGAAGGTGCCTTCGCCGAGGAACAGTGCGCCGTAGTTGCGCATCTTTTCTGGAGGACTTCGCGAGGGTTCTCGGTGAGGATCTGCACGTGCTCGGAGGCGTACCTATCTGCGAGTGTGTAGGCGGCGTCGAGGTTTTCGACGATCGCGACCTCACCGTGGTCGCGCCACGCGAGCCCGGCGAAGTCAGCGGTGGGCATGCCGGGCAGGATCTCGTCGATGAGCTCGATGACGCGGCGGCCGAGTTGTTCGGAGGTCGTGATCAGCACGGCGGGGGAGTCCGGGCCGTGCTCGGCCTGGCTGAGCAGATCCACGGCCACGACGAATGGGTCGGCGTGTTCGTCGGCGATGATCAGTACCTCGGTTGGCCCGGCGAACAGGTCGATCCCGACCTCGCCGAACAGTTGGCGTTTGGCCTCGGCGACGTAGGCGTTGCCGGGTCCGGCGAGCAGGTCGACCTTGCCGATGGTTTGGGTGCCGACCGAGAAGATTGAGAAGCACCTGCTCGCTTCACGCGGTGTCGGTTGAGTCCACTTTCGACAGCCAGCGGAACGAACGCCGCGGCGCATAACGACTCTTGTTCCCATCCAACAACGAGAGAATGGGTCTCGCTAAACGTAGAACTGTTCGAACTCGCGGTAGGTGCTTGCCGCGTTCGCCGGCGCACCCGGCTGTGGCTCGAGCCGGTTTGCGGCCGCGCTACTCCTCGCCCATGAGTCCCGTCGTAGGTCTTCGCCACGAGTGCCCCTTCATTGATGTGCTCCGGGCGCCCTGAAGAGCGCGAAAGAAGTGATTTGACGCGCCCGGCGACCCGGCTGCGCGTGGATCGAGGTGTGCGGGGTGGCGAGAGAAGCGGTGTTCGTGACCGCTTTGACACTGCGACGCGGTTCGGCCTGAACGGTCCTGGGGGGCACCCATTCGGGCGAGGCGGGGCGGTCAAGGCGTGGTCTTTGCTGACGTCGACGACCTAGAGGAATCGCATCTTCGCTGCTCCTTGCTTTAAAGCGACAGTTATGTAGGATTGAGCGCCATCAGGTACGTGCAGCAGTCGTACCTCCTTCGACCGCCAAAGGAGCAGCGCAGTGTCGGTCACGCGAATGGCGCTCGTCGGACTCGGGGCAACGGGGCTCGCCATCGGCGGGTCGCTGGCGAACCGGGTCGACTGCGAGCTCGTCGGGGCGGTGGACAAGAACCCTGACGTCGGAGGGAAGGACCTAGGTGACCTCCTCGGGCTCGGCCCACTAGGGGTGGAGGTGGTCACCGACATCGAGCTGCTCCCCGACGTCGACGTGGCGGTGGTCGCCACGACGTCGGACCTCGTCCAGGTCGCCGGCACCCTGATGCCGTTGCTCGAGCGGTCGATCAACGTGGTGAGCATCTGCGAGCAGCTCGCGTTCCCCTGGCAAAGTCATCCGGAACTCGCGTCGGAACTCGATGCGGCGGCACGGGCCCACGGCGTCACGGTGCTGGGCACCGGAGCGAATCCGGGTGTCCTCATGGACACCCTGCCGCTGCTGCTGAGCGTGTTGACCCAGAGCGCCAACCGCGTCGTGGTGCGGCGGCGGACGAACATGTCGCGTTACGGCGCCATCCTGTCGAAGTTCGGGCTCGGACTGGCACCCGGGGACTTCGCCGCCGAGCGCGAGGCCGGAACTGTCATCGGGCATGTCGGTTTCGAGCAGGCGATCGCGGCGGTCGCCGCCGGACTGGGCTGGCAGCTGGACGAGATCGTCGTCGACGGCGTCGAACCCGCCATCGTGAGCAGGTCCCGGCGACAGGGGGCGCACGCGGTGATCGAGCCCGGGACGATCTCCGCGGTCACCCATCGGGCACGTGGCCTGTGCGGCGGTGACGCGGTCATCGATCTGGAGATCATGTTCGGCTTCTTCGACGACAGCGACGACGTCCAGCCCGGCGACGAGTACCGCATCGAGGGGGGCGACCAGGTCATCACCTTGGCTTCCGCTACGGGGTTCGAGTCGTTCCTGAGCACGATCGCCGCCGCGGTCAACGTGGCGGCAGCGGCGGTGGACGCACCCGCCGGGTTGCGTTCGATGGGTGAGCTTCCCGTGCTGACGCTGGCGTCGAAGGGGACGCGGATGCGAGTGGAGGCGATCTCGTGAGGCACAGTTTCCAAGCCTTGTCGCCGGCGCGTTTCCTCGCGCGCTCGGCGGCGGTCTACGGGGACCGCACGGCCGTCATCGACGGCGAGTTCCGGGTCACTTACGCCGAGCTGTACCACAGGGCGAAGCAACTCGCCGGGGCGTTGGTCGACCTGGATCTGCGCGCCGGTGGCCGGGTCGCGGTGCTCGCCACCAACAGGAACGAAATGCTTGAGGCGCACTACGGAGTTCCGTTCGCCGGCGGCGTCATCGTGCCGATCAACACGCGGCTCGGCGCTGCGGAGATCGCCTATATCCTGAATCACTCAGGCGCCGACATCGTGATCACTTCGGAATCACTGGCGGACCTGGCCGCCGCGGCAGTCGCTCGGAGCCGGCAGGTGATCACCGTTGTCCGCACCGGTGAAGGATATGAACGTGCGCTCGCTCAGGCCACGCCCTACGAGGCAGTGGTCAGCGACGAGCTGGGGCCGATAGCCATCAATTACACCAGCGGCACAACGGGTTCTCCCAAGGGCGTGGTCTACACCCACCGCGGTGTCTACCTTCAATCGCTGGCCATCGCGTTCCACGCAGGCCTGATGGCGGAGTCGTCTTATCTGTGGACCCTGCCGATGTTCCACTGCAACGGGTGGTGTTTCACCTGGGCCGTCACCGCGGCCGCCGCGACGCACGTGTGCCTGGACAAGGTCGACCGGCGGGTGGTGTGGTCGGCGATCGAAGACCACGGTGTTACGCACATGTGCGCCGCTCCCACCGTGCTGTCGACACTGGTCCCGCCTGATGAGGCCGGCGAGATCGGCGACCGGTCGATCTGGGTCGGGGTGGGCGGAGCACCGCCCGCGCCGGCGGTGCTGGCCCGGGCATACGCGCGCGGGTTGCATGTGACCCATCTGTACGGCATGACCGAGACCTACGGCCCGGTCGTGATCAACCAGTGGAAGCCGGAGTGGGATCAGCGCCCGGCCGAGGAACGAGATCGCCTCTCGGCGCGACAGGGCGTCGGCAACATCGTCTCCGAGCGGGTGCGTGTCGTCGACCCGGCCGGCGCCGACGTGCCCGCCGACGGTGCCACGATCGGCGAGATCGCGTTGCGCGGTAACAACATCACGCCTCGCTACTTCAACGACCCGGCTGCCACCGAGGCAGCCGTCCCGGACGGTTGGCTACGGACAGGGGACCTGGCCGTGCGCCATCCCGACGGTTACCTCGAGATCCGTGATCGCGCCAAGGACGTGATCATTTCGGGTGGGGAAAACCTCACCTCGGTGGAAATCGAGCAGGCGCTGTTGTCGCACCCTGCGGTGATCGAGGCGGCCGTCGTGGCGCGGCCAGACGAGCACTGGGGCGAGCGTCCGGTGGCGTTCATCGAGACCGCGGCCGGCACCCAGGTGAGCGAGACCGAGCTTCGCGAGCACCTGCTGGCTCGCATCGCTCGGTTCAAGGTGCCGGACGCGTTCGAGTTCGGCACGCTCCCCAGAACCGCGACGGGGAAGATCCAGAAGTTCGTGCTCAAGCAACGGCTTCGCGCCGCTTTCGCGACGGATGAGCCGGACCGGGTGGACACCCGGTAAACGGACACCGGCGGCATGATCCCGGACTTCGCCCCAACCAGCACACGCACAGCCGAGACCACGGGGTCTCGGTCCCATCACGGAAAAGGAACGTGACATGACCGACGCGGAGATTCGCACGCGCAACCTTGTCGACGGGGAACTGGTCGGTGCACGCAGCGGCCGCGAGCTCGAGGTAATCGAGCCGGCCACGGAGGCCGTCCTCGCCCAGGTTCCGGCGAGTGATGCCGAGGACGTCGAGGCGGCGGTGACCGCGGCGACGAAGGCTTTCAAGTCGTGGAAGCGCACCACGCCGGGGGAGCGGGCGGACAGGCTGCTCGCGCTGGCCGCTGCCGTCGAGGCCGACGCCGAGCATCTGGCCACCCTGGAGTCGCGTAACGTCGGCAAGCCGCTGCCGGTGGCCCGCGAGGAAATCGGGTTCGTCGTAGACAATCTGCGGTTCTTCGCCGGCGCCGCCCGTTGCCTGGAGGGCCGCTCGGGCGGGGAGTACCTGGCCGGGTACGAGTCCTATGTGCGACGCGAGCCGGTCGGCATCGTCGCCGGCATCGCACCCTGGAACTATCCGCTGCTGATGGCGACGTGGAAGTTCGCCCCGGCTCTCGCGGCGGGCAACTGCAGCATCCTCAAGCCGTCCCGGCAGACGCCGCTTTCCGCGCTGCACCTGGCGTACCTGGCGAAGGACGTGCTGCCTGCGGGTGTGCTCAACGTGCTCGCTGGTAGCGCCGGAGACTTCGGTGACTCGCTGATCAGCGACCCGCGGATCGGCATGGTGTCGGTTACCGGCGATACGAGCACGGGCAAGCACGTCGCCCGCACAGCGGCGGAGCACGTGGCGAAGTCGCATCTGGAGCTGGGCGGTAAAGCGCCGGTCGTCGTGCTCGACGACGCCGATGTGGACGCGGTCGTCGCCGGGATCGCGCTCGCCGGCTACGTGAACTCCGGGCAGGACTGCACCGCCGCTTGTCGGGTGATCGCCACTCCGGGCGTCTACGGCAAACTGGTTGAGCAACTCGTTCCCGCCGTCGAAGCGCTGAAGATGGGCGACCCGGCCGAAACCGAGGATCTCGATCTCGGGCCGGTCATCTCGGCGGCGCATCGTGACTCGATCCTGGGCATCCTCGGTCAGACCAACGGCAAGATCGCCACGGGCGCCCGCAAACGTGGCGGCAAGGGCTTCTTCATCGAGCCGACCGTCGTCCTCGAACCCAGCCAGGACGACGTCGTGGTGCAGCGCGAGCTGTTCGGCCCGGTCGTTTCGGTGCAGCAGGCCCGTGACGAGGACCAGGCGTTCGAGTGGGCCAACGACGTCGATTTCGGACTCGCCTCCTCCGTCTGGACCCGCGACGTCAGCGCCGCGGTCCGCGCTGCCCGCGAGCTGGACTTCGGCTGTGTGTGGGTCAACGACCACATCCCGGTCGTCTCCGAGATGCCCCACGGTGGGTTCAAGCAGTCCGGCTACGGCAAGGACATGTCGGTCTACGGGCTCGAGGAGTACACCCGCATCAAGCACGTCATGACGAAGTTCGCCTGAGAGGAAAGCAACACGTGAACGACAAGCAGGAATCCCAGGCGTCGGCCGCTGACACAGGGGTGCAGTCGGGCAACGATTCAGCCAACGGGTCCGGTAACGAGGTCGACCTCGCTATGCCGAAGCGCCTCGGTGACGTGGAACAGGCCTTCGTAGAGAAATGGCACGAGAACGCGACCGGCTGTTTCTCCTCGGGACACAAGTTCTGCCGCGAGGTCTGCCCGGTCACGCAGGTGACCCGCAACGAGAATCACACCCCGACCGCGTTCCACGCCAACGTGATCGCCCTGGAGAAGGGGCATCTGAGTGTCGAGGACGTCGCCGACGACTACGTCCATTGCACCCAGTGCGGTGGTTGCGAGGTGCGGTGCCCCAACACGCTGATGGTCGGCGACTTCTACCGGGCACGGACCGAGACGGTGAAGGTCGTGCGCGCCATGCGGGCGATGCTGGTGGACAAGGGCCTCGACCGTGAGGGGTGGAAGGTCTGGAACCGGCTGACCAACGAGCTGAAGAATGAACCGGTCCTCGGTGTCGAGGGCGATCAGCCCAACGGTCAGGCGCAGGTTCGGGACTGGGCCGAGGGGCTGAACATCCCCATCGGCGGCGAGACGATCATGTTCGTCGACTGCGAGGCCGCCTACTACCGGACGTCCGTGCCGCGTGCCACCGCGCAGATCCTGCAGAAGGCCGGTGTCGAGTTCGGGCTGATGAACGAGCAGTGGTGCTGCGGCGGTCCGGCTGCGGAAATGGGTTATGTCGAGCAGTCCATGCGGTTCGCCCGCCACAACGTCGATGACTGGCGACGTTCGGGGGTCAAGCGGATCATCGCGATCGAGCCGCACGACTACGTCCACTTCACCGAGGACTACCCGGCCTACTTCGGTGCGGAGTTCGATTTCGAGGTCGTCCAGATCATCGACCTCGTCGCCGAACTCATCCGGGACGGCCGCCTCGAGCTGGTTAACCCCATCAACCGGGTGGCGACTTACCACGACCCGTGCCGGCTCAACAAGCGCAAGGGAATCCACGAAGCGCCGCGGGAGATCCTGCGCGCCATCCCCGGGCTGGACTTCCGTGACGTCGACCGCGTCACGCAGTGGTCCTACTGCTCAGGCGGCGGTGGGGGTCTGCCCATCGAGAAGCCGGAGATCACCGCCGAGATCAGCCGTCGACGCCTGGAGCAGGCGACGACGTTGGACGTGGACCTGCTCGTCAGCGCGTGCGTCTGGTCCGAGCGGCCGCTTACAGCCGCGGGTGACGAGGCCGGTATCGAGGTGCGCGACATCATCGAGCTGGTCGCCGAGTCAGCCGGCATCGAGGTCGGTGGGAGGACCAGGGCATGACCGCGACCGTCAGCATCAGCAGCGAAGTCATCCAACGGCTTGAGGAGATCGTCGACGAGCCGGGCGCGGTCCTGACCGGCCGCTCCAGCAGGTTCAACCGCGCGCGGGTGCCGGCGCCCTTCCCGGTGCACCGGTGGGAGGAGTTCCTGCCCGACGTGGTCGTGTTGCCCCGCACGACGGAGCAGGTTTCGCGGATCGTCAAGCTGGCAAACGAGTTCAAGGTTCCGATCGTGCCGCGGGCCGGTGGCACGGGTCTGGCCGACGGCGCCGTTCCGATGAGGGGCGGGATCCTCGTCGATGTGAAGCGGATGGACCAGGTGAAGGAGATCGACCTGGTCAACAACGCCGTCACGGTCGGGCCCGGCATTAATATGCAGACACTCAACCGGCACCTCAAGCCGCACGGGGTGATCTATCCCGACGATCCGGCGTCCTACGCCTGCGCTCTCGTTGGTGGCCGGATCGGCACGAGTGGGCTGTCCCTGCTCGGGGCGCGCTACGGCCACACCCGCGACCTGGTGATCTCGTTCGAGATGGTGCTCCCGACTGGTGAGGTCATCGAGGTTGGCGACGGTGGCGGGCGCAAGATCCGCAAGTCCTCCACCGGGTACCACCTCAAGCACCTGTTCATGGGCCACCAGGGAACCTTGGGCATCGTCACCGAGGCGACGCTGGAACTGGTTCCGCGCGCCGAGACCGAGTTCGCGGCGTTCTTCCTGTTCGAGGACTACGACACGGCCTACCGCACCTTTTCTCTGCTCGCGAAGAGCGGCTTGGCCACCCTGGCCGGGGTCATGCTCTTCGACCCCGAGAAAGTCGAGTACCTGCGACGCGACGACGAGGCATACATCGTGCAGCCGGAGTGGGTGAAGGCCGTGTGTGCGGTGTCGCTGCTGGGGACCCGCGCCGAGGTCGAACCGGCGCAGAAGGTCGTGATGCAACTCGGACGCAGCCTCGGTGGCCGCTACATCGGCGACGAGATCGCCTCGGGCGACTGGGCAGCGCGCCACGACCGCTACGCGAACCCGCTCCACGGCCGTGATGCGGACGGCAACGTCATCCCGATGTCGTGGCACTGCGAGGACGCGGCGATCCCCTACAGCGAGGTTCCCGAGGTGCTGCGCAAGTGGCACGAGATTGCGCGCCGCTACTGCGAGCAGTACGACATCTTCGACGACTGGGGAGCCTTCGCCTACACCAACGCGCCGCACAAGCCCTGGGGAGACATCCTCCTCGAAATCGACATGGGGTTGTGGGAGGACCGCATGGACGAGGCGTCCTGGAACGCCTTTGTCTCGCTCAAACGCGAGATCGCACAGGTCGCGATCGAGCACGGAGGCTCCATGTCGGCCTGCCACGGAGCCACCCGTGCTGGTGATGCGGAACTGGTGCCGACCGAGATGGGCGCGTCCTGGGAAGTCATGAAGACGATCAAGAGGGCGCTGGACCCGAACAACATCATGAACCCTGGCAAGCAGAGCCTCGACGAGGCGTACCCGGATGGAGCTCGGTCGTGAGCAGCAGCCCCTACCGGTTCGGCCGCTACGTGCCGTCCGAACAGGTCCCCCCTGAACCGGAGCGCGTCACCGACCAGGTCGTGCACCGCTTCGAGCATGTCTTCGAGGTCGATCCCGAACGGATGACCAGGTTCCGGCAGCAGAAGATGCCGGCCTGGGACACCAAGCGCATCGTCGCCGCCAGGTGGGATCACCTCGACGCAGTACACCGTGAGTTCGCCGACGAGGTGCTGCTGGCGGGTGAGGGGCCGGAGCCCGGCCCGCCGTCCGGTCCGGATCAAGGCAAAGGAGCCAACCAGTGACCATCAAGGCAGTCGTCTACGGTGTCGGCGCGATGAACTCCATCGCGACGCGCCTGCTCCTGGACAAGGGCGTCGAGATCGTCGGCGCGATTTCGCGCAGTGAATCCAAGGTCGGCAACGATCTCGGCGAGGTCACCGGCATCGGCCGGAGCCTGGACGTGGTGATCAGCAACGACGCCCACGAGGTGTTCGAGCGGACTCGACCGGACGTCGCGGTCATCGCCGTCAACAGCTACATGACCGATGCCGTGGAGCAGCTGCGGGCTTGCGCCGAGCACGGCGTCAACGCCGTCACCCTCTCGGAAGAGGCCCTCTACCCCTGGCAGACCTCGCCCGAGATCACCCGTGAGCTCGACGGGATCGCCAAGCGCACCGGCGCTACCCTCACCGGCACCGGCCACCAGGACACCTACTGGGTGAACATCGTGGCGTTGATGATGGGCACGGCGCATCGCATCGACTCCGTGACCGGGCACGCGAGCTGGAACGTTGACGACTACGGCCCGGAGGTCGCCGGCGATCAGCAGGTCGGCAAAACCGTCGAAGAGTTCGACGAGTGGCTCGCCAGTGCCGAGCGCCCGCCCACCTTCGGGCGCAACGTGCTCGACGCGCTGGTCGCCGACACGGGGCTGACGGTCAAGTCCGTCACGACCAACACGCGTCCCGACATCGCCGAGACGTCCATGTTCTCGCGGGCGCTGCAGCGCGAGATCCTCCCCGGCCAGGTCATCGGCTTCACAGACATAGACGAGATCGTCACTACCGAGGGGCCCGTGTTCAACTTCGAAATGTCCGGCCGCGTCTACGGCGCGGGCGACGGGGACATCAACGAGTGGGAGATCAAGGGCGAACCCGACCTCGCGCTGTCCAACGGGACGGTGCCGACCCAGGTCACCACCTGCACCCAGCTGGTGAACCGGATCCCCGACGTCATCGCCGCGCCCGCTGGCTTCGTGACCGTGGAAAAGCTGCCGCGGCTGCGCTACCGCACCTTCCCCCTGCACACCTACCTAGGCAGGTGAGCGATGACCGCGACCTTTTTCTCGGCGGACTTCGGCGAGCAGGTCGACAGGACGCGCTCACGCAGAACCTGCTCTACATCCTGTCGTCGACGGCGGTTGTCCTCGCTCTGCTCGGGCTGATCCTCATCGACACGGGTCTGGTCAGGCGGCAGAACGTGCTCACGACGAGCATCCAGAAGATCATCGGGTTCCGGTCGGGCAGCTGGTGGTCGCGGCCGTCTACACCTTGGTCAACCGCCGCGGTATCGACGACGCGAAAGTCTTCCGGCTGGCCTGCGCTGCCATCGTGGGTGACCTGATCGTCCGCGCGCTCGCCTGGGGCACTCCTACCGGGGGCCTTCGGGCTCACCGGCGAGTTCGGCTTCCAGCACGCTCACATCACGTTGTGGTGGCAGCTGGTCGGCGTCGCGGGCACTGTCGCGATAGCCGTCGTTTCCGCGCTGCTGCTGGTGTTCGTGCTGGGCGCGGTGATGAAGCTGAGGGTCACCGAAGAGGACGAGATCATCGGCGCGGACTCAGTGGAGTGGACACCCAGAGCGAAGCCGGATCCGCTGCCCACGCCCGCTGACCCGGCGGTGCGCACGGGCTGAGACGCGTGAGGGGCCGATCGACCACCAGGTCGATCGGCCCCTCACTCGTGCGCATGGCCTGCCCCAGGATGGTGCCGCTACCGGAGCTGCTGGATCTCGCTGCGTGCGACTCCCAGCGTCCAGCCCGACCAGGCGACCAGGCGTTCGGACTGGTCGAGGCCCAGTGCCTCGCCGCGCACGGCTGGCACCCGTTCCCCTGGCATCCACCGCGCCGAGTTGGCCGCCACGACCAGGCGTTCGTCGTTGAAGACAACCGCATCGGCCTCGAGCGCGCGCAACTGCTCCACGAGCAGGCCCTCCGCGGCATGGGCAGACACATCGATGCCCGCGACACCCGCGAACTGCGAACCGCAGTTGGCCGGAATGGTCAACGTCACCACGATGTGGTCCGAGCCCGAGTAGTCCAGATAGGGCCCGGTCAAGCACGATCCGCGTGTCGAACGAGCCCGCGAGTACCAGTCCATGCGCACGTAGTCGTAGGCGTCGACGTCCGAGGTGTCGAAATTGAGCCGCAGCCGCCTAGCCGCACCATCGCGTTTCTGCAGCCACAACATGTACCGCTCGCAGCCGTCGACCAATCCTGGCGCCGCGATGAACCCGGCGCCGATGATGGCTCTCGCGGACTGGACGAGCCGTTCCACCGAGGGCACCAGATCGTCAAGTGCGGCTTCCGAAAGGGCGGGGCTGTCGTCGCCGTCGTGAGGAGGTTCGGCGATCGCGGACACCGCCGCCGCCAGCTCCGCCACCGGGGCGCGCCAGCTCTCGAGGAGATCGTTCAGACGCTGCCGGACCCGGGCAACGCTCGCCCGACGGGTCTCGAGACCGCCTTCCCCGGTCACTGCGGGCTCCCGGTCGCATCGACGAGCGCGAAATGGCCCGAGGTCAGGCGCCGGAGGTTGTTGCGCACGTGCTGCTCGGCCAGGGAGCCGGCCTGAACGCCGTCCTCGGCCGAGATCGCCGCCGCGATGTCCCGGTGTTCGATAGCGATCTTCTTCAGCTCGCTGCCGGGCAGGTGGGATCCCCAGAGCATGCCGACCGTTTCGGCCTGCAGCGCCACCTCCCGCCGGGTCAGCCGTTCCGAACGCGTCGCGATCGCGATCTCGATGTGGAACCGGCTGTCGGCTTTGATCCGCGCCCCGCGGGTCTCCGCCGCGGCCAGCTGGTCGGCCAGTGACAGGATGCGCTCCACGTTTGAAGGAGACGACCGCTCGGCGGCCAGCCGGGCCGCCAGCCCCGCGATCGCGGTCTGCTCATCGGCGATGTCGCGCAACTCCGCCGAGGTGAGAGCCGCCAGCCGAGCCATGTCCGGTCCCTCATCGGGCTCCAGGGACCGCTTGACGAACGTGCCGCCCCAGCGGCCTCGTCGGGTCTCCACCAGCCCGCGGTCGCGCAGCTCCGCGATCGCTTCACGCAAGGTGACCGGGGAAACCCCGAATTGGGCTGCGAATTCCGACTCCGGGGGAAGCCTCTCCCCGTCGCGCAGCAGCCCCAGCTGGATGGCCTCGGTGATGCGGATCGCGATCTCGTCGGCGCGGCCGGCTGAGCCCAGTGGTGCGATCAGGGCTGTTCGCTCGCCGTCCAATCCGCCCCCTTGTTGCCTGCAGAGCCGCGTGTCAACCCTGACGAAACCCCCAATACACATAATACTGTAGGTTTGCCGTCGGGAGCGGCCGTGGACAGGGGTGTGACAAGGTCGACGCGACGGGGCCGGAATGAAACGGCGTTCTGCCTCATACGGCGAGGTCGCTGCGCGCCCATCGCGTCGCCGACGCGACTGGTGCCGCGGCGCTGAGCCGTTGGCAGAAGCCCGGCATGGCTCACCGAACAGGTACGACGTATCGATCGAGGACCTCCTGAGCGACACCTTTCCGGCAGGATGACACACGGGCTGGCCAGGGTGGCAGCGGATGGGTTCGTCGCGCGGCCACATCGTGATCCGATCGTCGACCCGACCACGGTCGGTCGGCTTTTCAGAAGTCACTGGCACCCACCATCCGCAGCGCGAACTCCGTGTGCTGCCACGCGACCTCGTTCTCCGTCGGCCCGGAGTCCTCGCGGAACCACACCGCCACCCCCATGCCGAGATCGAGGATCGCGTACGCCGCCAGGCGGGCCGAGCCAACGCGGAAATCGCCGGTCGAGATGCCATCTGCGATCAGGTCCTCGAAGCAATTGGCGTACTCCGCCCGGCGGCCGAGCACAACCACGCGGTAGGGCTCGACGAGGCTCCGCAGTTCTCTGTTGCCGACGAACGCCTCGCGGCGATGTCGCGCGTGATAGCGCGCGTGTGCGTCCACGGCTCGGCGCAACCGTTCGACGGGGGTACCGGCGTCGGCCACAGCCAGTCGATGTCTCTCGAGCAGTTGCTCCATGGTGTTGGTCGTGATCGTGGCCAGCAGCTCCTGCTTCGACGCGACGTGCTTGTACAAGCTGGCGCCGCGGATACCCACCGCGGCACCGATGTCTGCCATCGTGGTGGCCTCATAGCCGCGGCGAACGAACAGCTCGAGTGCGGCGTTCCGGATGTCCGCCGCCCGGCCTTTGCGTCCCCGGTCGGGCACACTACCTCCTCGGGCAATCGATCGATAGCCGCCAGTGTGACATGTCTGTCAGCGCACTTGTCCGTCAGTGTGACGGGGGTTGCCATGAAGGCTAACAGTCATTAGCCAATGGGTGACGATACTTACCGGCCGACCGCGGTCACCGCGGGCGAGCGCAGCCTGCGGGCCCGTATGTGGTCAACGCGGCGGGCGGCTGGGCCGGCGAGGTCGCCACTCTGGCCGGGCTGACCGTTCCGGTGGTGCACTTGCGGCGCAGTGTCTACGCCGCCGCACCGGGAGTCCTCTTATCCGACCTGCCCATGGCGATCGATCTCGGCTCGGGTGTCTACGTGCGCAGTGAGGGCGACCGGCTGCTGTTCGCGGCGGCCCGGCCGGATCAGGTCGACGGCTACGACATTTCCGTTGACTGGTCGTGGATGGAGTCGGTGCCGAAAACGGCTCGTCCGGTTCTCGTGGCTTGCCGAGCTGCCGCTGGACCGCGCCGCGTGCTGGGCGGGCACCTACGAGTACACCCCCGATCACGACGGAATCCTTGGCGCTGAGCCTGCCGCACCGACCTGGGTCAGTGCCTGCGGCTTCTCCAGCCACGGTCTCATGCAGGCACCGGAAATCGGCCGCCTGGTTGCGGAACAGATCGTGACCGGCGCGATCACGGTTCCTCGAAGCCGATCATTTCACCCTGGTCGGCGCGCACGTTTCGCTGCCGCCAAGCGCTGAACTGGTCGCCGAGGCGGCCAGCCTGCTCGACGGCGCGCAGCGGCCCGTCGTGCTGGCCGGTGGTGGGGTGGTGCGCTCCGGTGGACAGGCCGCCCTGGCGGAGCTGGCTGAGCGGCTGAGGGCTCCGGTGGTGTCGCGCTCAATGAGCAGGACTATTTCCGGCGCGTCGTGCTCAAAGAGCGTGATGTGCCGGGTGGGGCCAACATCGAGCTGATTTCCACGGCGGTGAGGTTCGCGCTCGACCATGGATGGAATGTGATCGTCGAGGGCATCATGCACGCCGAACGCTACGCAGACATGCTTCACAAGCTGCGTCGGGACCACCTTGGCAGAAGCGTGTTCTACTACTTCGACGTGACTTGGGACGAGACGCTGCGGCGCCATAAAACACGCCCTCAAGCTGAGGAATTCGGCGTCGACGAGATGCGAAAATGGTACCGCGCCGGGGATCAGCTTGGTTTTGCTGAGGAGCAGGACATTCCTCAGGGGTTCCACATTGGATGCGACCGTGCATCGAATCTTGCATGAGGCGTTCGGCGACGCGCCATGCGAATCAAAGGTCGGCTCACCAGTCCCGGGGGGCCGGCTGGAGCAGCCCTGACGACCGCAACCGACCTGATCCACTGCAACTTACCAACGCCTAGATCAAGCCCGCCGACCTTGTCAAACAACTCGGCGTGTGCGGCAATCGCAACTTGGACTTGGGCCTTCGCCGCGATCGCCTGCGGAGGATGATCAGGGCCTGGAGGTTGAACGCAAGCGCGAGCTGCCCAGCCGTATCGCCCCCAGGCGTTGATCAACCGGCTCGTGCAGCTCGGGTTCCGCGACGGCGGTCGTTTGGTCTAAATCGACACCTACTACAGCCGTCCCGATGTGGACTTCATGGAAACGGTACAGTGCCTGCGGGTTCGCGAACGAGACGGGTTCGCAGAGATCACCTACAAGCCGGCGTCGAATGCCGCCACGCACAACACGGCCGACATCATCACCAAGCCGGAAACCAACGTCTCGATCGGCGCTGACCAGGCGAAGCAGGCGAACCAGTTGCTTGCAGCGATCGGGATGGTGCAACTAGCCCGGGTCGCCAAGACGCGCATCGCGCTTCGGCACGCCACCACGACACCGTGGCCGTCGCGATCGACACGTTCGGCGGCGTCGGCTCATTCGTCGAAACCGAAGTGCTCACCGACGATGCGGCCGGCATCGACGAGCTGCTGGAGGAAAACCGAATATCTCTGTGGCTTCCACCAGCTTCCGATGGTGCACCTGCCGTATCGAGACCTCCCCGCCGGACCAGTGCAACAACTCGACGAACGCGACGACGATCTTGCCACCGCCCGTGCCACCAACCGCGAACTCATGGCCCTCAACACATCAACCCAGCCCCGCGATAACAGGTTCCAGCCCGCCCCTGCCGACTCGTGGCAACCCAACCCCCGAAGGAGGGCCAGCTGTAGTCAGTGTTACGGATCGTGTTCGAGTGCTCCTTGTGGGGTGTGCGTGAGTGCACATTCGTGAGTAGGTTCTTGAATATGGAGAACGGCGGACCCAGCCGCACGGCGCTCATCACCGCGTACGCCCGCGCCTATCACCAGATCGCTGACCGACCACCGATCTTCACCGACCCCCTGGCGGCACGTCTGCTCGGCGTCACCACAGAGGAACTGACCGAATTGGCCACGCCCGCAACCGATCACCTCGGTGCCGGGGCCAGCGATCAGCGCCGCCGCCTGTTCTTCGCCGCCCGCGCCCGCTTCGCCGAGGACGCAGTGGCCGCGGCCATCGCCGCTGGTGTACGGCAGGTCGTGATCCTCGGCGCGGGCCTAGACACCTTCGCCTATCGCAATCCGCGCCCGGACCTGCGTGTCTTCGAGGTCGACCACCCCGCCACCCAAGCGTGGAAACGCGAACGCCTTGCTACGGCCGGAATCGACCGCCCTGAGACGTTGACCTTCGTGCCGGTCGATTTCGAAACCCAGACGCTTGCAGCTGGATTGGAATCCGCCGGATTCAAACGGACGGACCCGGCCGTATTCGTGTGGCTCG
Organism: Saccharopolyspora sp. NPDC050389; assembly: GCF_040655595.1. Lineage (NCBI taxonomy): Bacteria > Bacillati > Actinomycetota > Actinomycetes > Pseudonocardiales > Pseudonocardiaceae > Saccharopolyspora > Saccharopolyspora sp. NPDC050389. The sequence continues at coordinate 17,016 of NZ_JBFAKG010000026.1, read as the reverse complement.
GCGTCGTGTTCTATCTGACCCCGAACGCCGCCCACGCCACCCTCGAATACATCGCTGGTCAGGCCCAGCCGGTCGAGATGGTCTTCGACTACCTGGAGCCTGCGGCCACCGACGAGGACCGTGCACACCAGCGGGCACGTGCCGATCGGCTGGCCGGCGTCGGCGAACCCTTGTTCAGCTACTTCACACCCGACGACATCGCCGCACATCTGCGCGCGCTCGGGTTCACTTGCGTCGAAGATTGCTCCGCCCCGGACCTCATCGCCGGCTACCTCGACGGATCCGCAAGATTCGAGGGCGAACCGCCTGGCGCACTGCGCGCGATCCGCATACTGCGCGCGAGCCGCTGAAGATTGCCTGCCTCAACCAGATTGCTCGCGTTTTTCGACCCGGTGGCCTGGGCTGTTCGACGACCTCGACGAGGACTGAAGACCGGTCACCACGTGGTGATCTGCCACGGCCCGCGAATCCACAGCTGGATCTCGCGGTAGCCCGAGCTGCCGGCCCAGAACCGCCAGTCCCCGTAGGCCAACCACCGCTGCTCCGGCTCGGTGGGCAACAGCTCCTCGGACCGGGCGCGCAGCACGATCGGGATCCAGCCGTGCTCACCCGGGATCCCACCGTAGGGGCCATGCTCACGCACCTGGTCGAACTGGCCGAAGCGACCGGCGTCGACCTTTCCCGGTTCGTGGTGGTGCGCGCCGATCTCGGCCGGGTCGAATGGGAAGGAACTCGCGAGCTGGCGCAGGCCCAAGCCGCCGTGTACGGCCTGAGGTTCGAGGTCGTCGCTCGGCGCGAGGACCTGCTTGACCAGGTGCGGACACGGCGGGCCAACCCCGACCGCCAGGCGACCGAATTGGAGGCCCAAGGCCAGCACGAGAAGGCTGAGCGCAAGCGCAACACCCCTGCCTGGCCGTCCACCTCAGCTCGATACTGCTCAGTTATCTGCACCATGCGCGAGGCACGGCGGGGCGCTGAGGCTCCCAAGCCTCAGCGCGCCAGTCTCGGTCGAGAACAGCAGGAAGATCCTCAAACCGGTCTCGATCCTCGCGAGTGTCTACAGTGCTTCGAGTGGGCGAGGACCAGGAGAACTCGTCGATCTCGATGTGAATCTCGGCGACACCGAGACGATCTACGTCAAGCACGTCTACGAACGCCATCGAGGCGTCGGGACCCGCCGGAGCTCGGGCTCGCAGCATTCCCGGCGGACGCGGCCAGCTGCCGCTAAACGTCGTAGTACAGCTCGAACTCGTACGGGTTCGGGCGCAGTCGCAGGGGGTCGATCTCGTGCTCCCGTTTGAAGGCGATCCAGGTCTCGATCACGTCCGGGGTGAAGACGTCGCCGCGCAGCAGGAAATCCTGGTCGGCCACGAGGCTTTCCAGCACCGCGTCCAGCGAGGACGGAACCTGGACGACATCGGCGGCCTCCTCCGGAGGTAGCTCGTAGAGGTCCTTGTCAATGGGGTCGGGCGGCTCGATCTTGTTCGCGACGCCGTCCAGGCCGGCGAGCATCATCGCCGCGAAGGCCAGGTACGGGTTCCCGGAGGAGTCCGGGCAGCGGAACTCGATGCGCTTGGCTTTCGGGCTGGCGCCCGTCACCGGGATGCGGATGCAGGCCGAGCGGTTGCGCTGGGAGTAGACCAGGTTCACCGGCGCCTCGAAGCCGGGCACCATGCGGTGGTACGAGTTCACCGTAGGGTTGGTGAACGCCAGCAGGCTCGGCGCGTGGTGCAGGATGCCGCCGATGTAGTGCCGCGCGAGATCGGAGAGCCCTGCGTAGCCCGTCTCGTCGTAGAACAGCGGCTTTCCGTTCTTCCACAACGACTGGTGGGTGTGCATGCCGGAACCGTTGTCACCGAACAGCGGCTTGGGCATGAACGTGGCCGTCTTGCCGTGCCGCCACGCGGTGTTCTTCACGATGTACTTGTAGAGCTGCAGGTCGTCCGCGGCGTGCAGCAGCGTGTTGAACCTGTAGTTGATCTCGGCCTGGCCCGCGGTGCCGACCTCGTGGTGGGCCTTCTCCACGGTGAAACCCGCATCGATCAGGTTTAGCACGATCTCGTCGCGCAGGTCCGCCAGGTGGTCGGTGGGCGGGACCGGGAAGTACCCCGCCTTGTACTTGATCTTGTAACCCTGGTTGCCCCCGTCCTCGGCGCGGCCGGTGTTCCACCAGCCCTCGACGGCGTCGATCTCGTGGAACGAGGTGTTCTCCGCATTCGCGAACCGCACCGAGTCGAAGAGGTAGAACTCGGCTTCCGGCCCGAAGTAGGCCAGGTCGGCGATGCCGGAGTCGGCGAGGTACTGCTCTGCTTTGCGCGCGATGTTGCGCGGGTCGCGGCAGTAGGGCTGCAGCGTGAACGGATCGTGCACGAAGCAGTTGAGGCTCAACGTCTTCTTGGCGCGGAACGGGTCCAGTCGAGCGGTGTAGGGGTCGGGCAACAGGAGCATGTCCGACTCGTGGATCGCCTGGAATCCGCGCACCGACGACCCGTCGAAGGCGATGCCTTCGTCGAAGATCTCGGCGGAGAACGGCTTGGCGGGCACGGCGAAGTGCTGCATGATGCCCGGCAGATCGCAGAACCGGACATCGATGAACTTCACGCCCTCATCGGAGATGAACCGCAGGACCTCCTGCGGGTTGTCGAACATCGCTACCTCCGAATCTCTTGATCTGGCTTCAGGAAGCGAGCGCACGGCGCAGGAACTGCCCGGTGTAGCTGGTCTCGTCGTCGGCGACCGCTTCGGGAGTGCCCGTGGCGACCACCCGACCGCCGGCCGATCCGGCCTCGGGCCCCAGGTCGATGATCCAGTCGGCGGTCTTGACGACCTCGATGTTGTGCTCGATGACGATCACCGTGTTGCCGACTTCCACCAGCCGTTGCAGCACGTCGAGCAGCTTGTGGACGTCATCGAAGTGCAGTCCCGTGGTGGGCTCGTCCAGGATGTACGCGGTGCCCCCGTTCGAACGCCGGGTGAGCTCCGTGGCGAGCTTCACCCGCTGCGCCTCGCCACCGGACAACGTCGGCGCGGGCTGCCCCAGTCGCACGTACCCCATACCGACGTCGACCAGCGTGCGCAGGCGGCGGGCGATGCCCGGCAACGCCCCGAAGAACTCCAGCGCCTGTTCGATGGGCATGTCCAGGACCTCCGCGATCGTCTTCCCCTTGTAGCGCACGTCCAGGGTTTCGCGGTTGTAGCGGGCCCCGCCGCACTGCTCGCACGGCACGTACACGTCGGGGAGGAACTGCATCTCGATCCGGATGGTTCCGGCGCCGGCACATGCTTCGCAGCGTCCGCCCCGCACGTTGAAGGAGAACCGCCCCGGCCGGTAGCCGCGGACCTTGGCCGTGGTGGTGGCGGCGAACAGGCTGCGGATGGGATCGAACGCCCCGGTGTAGGTGGCGGGGTTGGAACGCGGCGTGCGGCCGATCGGCGACTGGTCGACGTGGACGACCTTGTCGATGCTGTCGATTCCGGTGATGGAGCCGTGTTTTCCGGGCACCGCGCGGGCGCCGTGCAGCTTCCGGACCAGTCCGTTGTAGAGGATGTCGTTGACCAAAGTGGACTTCCCCGAGCCGGAAACCCCGGTCACGGCGATCATGCAGCCCAGCGGGAAGGACACGTCGATGCTGCGCAGGTTGTGCTCGCGCGCCGCATGGACCGTCAGGACGCGCTTCAGGTCGACCGCACGTCGCACGGCCGGCACCGGGATCTTGCGGCGACCCGTCAGGTATTCGGCGGTCAGCGACTTCTGGTTGGCCAGCAAGGTGTCCAGCGGACCGCTGTGCACGATCGTCCCGCCGTGCTCACCCGCGCCGGGACCGATGTCCACGACCCAGTCGGCGGCGCGGATGGTGTCCTCGTCGTGTTCGACGACGATCAGCGTGTTTCCCAGATCCCGCAGCCGGGTCAGCGTCGCGAGCAGGCGGTGGTTGTCCCGCGGGTGCAGGCCGATCGAAGGTTCGTCCAGCACGTAGAGGACCCCGGCCAGCCCGGAGCCGATCTGCGTGGCCAAGCGGATCCGCTGGGCCTCTCCTCCGGCGAGCGTGCCCGCCGGGCGATCCAGCGACAGGTAGTCCAGCCCGACATCGAGCAGGAAACCCAGGCGCGCCTGGGTTTCCGAGAGCACCCGGCCTGCGATCGCGCGTTCGCGGCGGCCGAGCACCAGGCCGCGCAGGAACTCGGCGCAGCCCGCCACCGACATCGCGGACACCTCGGCGATCGAGCGCTTCCCCAGCGTCTTGTGCTCCAGCGTGACGGCGAGGATTTCCGGTTTCAAGCGGGTGCCCGCGCACTCCGGGCAGGGCACTTCCCGCAGGTAACCCTCGTACCGCTGGCGCACGTAGTCCGACTCGGTCTGCTCCAAGCGGCGCTCCAGGAACGGAATCACTCCTTCGAAGCGGGCGTAGTAGGACCGCCGTCGGCCGTAGCGGTTGCGGTACTGCACGTGGATCTGGTCGTCGGAGCCGTAGAGCACCGCCTTCTGGACCCTCGCGGGCAGCCGCCGCCACGGGGTGTCCATCGAGAAGCCCCGGGCGTCGGCCAAGGAGCTCAGCAGGCGCTGGAAGTACTCGCTGGTCTGACCGCCCTGCCACGGCGCCACGGCACCATCCGCCAGCGACAACTCGGGATTCGCGATCACCAGTTCCGGGTCGACCTCGCGGTGCACCCCGATCCCGGTGCACACCGGACATGCGCCGTACGGGGAGTTGAAGGAGAAGGACCGCGGCTCGAACTCCTGCACGCCGATGGGGTGGCCGCGGGAACACGCGAGGTTCTGCGAGAACGACCACTGCCGGTCCCGCGACCGCGGCGGTTGGTCGACGAACTCTACGATCACGACCCCGTCCGCCAACCCCAGGGCTGCCTCCACCGACTCCGTCAAGCGCTGCCTCACCCCCGGTTTGACCACGAGCCGGTCGATGACCACTTCGATGGAGTGCTGCTCCTGCTTCTTCAGCTTCGGCACGTCGTCGAGGTGGCGCACCTCGCCGTCCACCGACACCCGCGCATACCCCTGCGAATGCAAGCGGGCGAACAGTTCCGCGTACTCCCCCTTGCGCCCGCGCACCACCGGCGCCAGCACCTGGAACCGGGTGCGCTCGGGCAGGGCCAGCACCTGGTCGACGATCTGTTGCGGGGTCTGCCTGCTGATCCGCTCGCCGCAGACCGGGCAGTGCGGCTCGCCCACGCGGGCGTACAGCAGCCGCAGGTAGTCGTAGACCTCGGTGACGGTGCCCACCGTCGACCGCGGGTTGTGGCTGGTGGCCTTCTGATCGATCGACACCGCGGGCGAGAGACCTTCGATGACTTCCACGTCCGGCTTGTCCATCTGGCCCAGGAACTGGCGCGCGTACGCCGACAGTGACTCCACATATCGGCGCTGGCCTTCCGCGAAGATCGTGTCGAACGCCAGGGAGGACTTCCCGGAACCGGACAGACCCGTGAACACGATCAAACTGTCCCGAGGCAGGTCGACACCCACGCCGCGCAAGTTGTGCTCACGCGCGCCACGCACGACCAAGCGGTCAGCCACGGCTCAAGATCCAGCCCACGTCAGGACAACACAGCCAGTTTGGCACAGGACCGCGCCGTGGCGCACCGCAGCGGCAGGCCTCGGCCCTCCGGCAAAGCCCCTGGCCCACCCAGGCCCGAGTGTCCAGTTGGCTCCGCCAATCATCGCCCTCGTGGACGGCCGTCTCGTTCACCGGGGCCAGCGCGGAGGTCACCTCGTCCAGCAGCACGATGGACGCGTCCTTCAGCAGCGCTCGCGCGATCGAGATGCGCTGGCGCTCGCCACCCGGCAGCAGTGCACCGCCCTCGCCGACGTTCGTCGCCCATCCGCTGGGCAGCCGCTCGATCACGTCGTCCAGTCGCGCCGCGGTCGCTGCCGCCGCACCGCGGCGTCGTCGGCGTCGGGACGGCCGAGGCGCCCGTTCTCCTCGATGGTGCCGTCGAAGAGGTAGACGTCCTGGAAGACGATGGCGATCTGCGCCATCAACACCTCGGTGTCGATCGCGCGCACATCGACACCGCCCACGCGCATCACGCCCGCATCGACGTCGTAGAACCGCGCGAGCAGCCGCAGCAATGTGCTCTTACCCGCACCCGAGGGCCCTACGACAGCAAGCCGCTGCCCCGCAGGTACCGACAACGACAGGTCGTCGATCACGGTGCGGGTGCCGTGCCGGAACCGCGTAGACCGCGACCGCGGCGCCGAACGCGATCAGCCACGGCCAAGCGTCGCCGGGAGGCACCAGCAGTGCGTAGGACAAGCCCTCGATGACCGGACCAGCGCCACCGCCAGCGCGACCGGTGCCAGCGTGATCAGCGTCAGCCGCCAGTCGATGGTGAGCAGGTAGATCAGCGACACCAGCGGGACGACGACCGCGCCTGCGATCACGGCGGTCCGGACGTGACCGTGATCAATGAGGCCGGGCGACAGCTGAGCACGACCTTATTCGACGACCGCCAACAGCTTTCTGTGGCACCGGCCGCATGGTCGTTCCTCAGCGTGCCCAGTCGGGTGCCCAAACGTCACTGCCGGCTCGCGTTTGGTGTCGGGCCTGGAGGTAGTCGAGGAGGTCGGCGAGCGCGGGGTGGGTGTTGGCGGCGCGCCAGATCACGGAGAGAGGGTAGACCGGGGTCGGGTTGGTGATCGGGATTCGTCGCAGGTCATAGCTTTCTGGCCAGAGGTACCGCGACCCTTCGCCAATGAATGTAGCGAGTTGGTTGGATTCTGCGATCTCGGCCAGGAGCGCCTCGTACCCGAAGCTCGGCCCGATGGTGTCGATGGTGAGTCCGAAGGTCTTGGCGAGGTCCGCGTAGTAGCCCACTGGCTCGGGATCGACCATGCCGGGCATCCAGATGGGGTGGGCGGTGAGGTTGTCCAGGGTCACGGCCTTGGCCTTGCCCAACGGGTGTCGGGGTCCCACCAACAGTTCGTGACGGTCATCGATCACGCGTGCGGCCCGTAGTCCGTCGGGGACCATGAGACGGGTTTCCCGGAGCGACCTGAACGTGGCGTCGATGGTGCCGGCCGTGACCTCAGCCAGTGCGGCTTCGGCGTTCGCATTGACCAGCGCAACGACGTCGAGATCGATGCCAGGGTGCTGTTGGTAGAAGTCGCGCAGAATGTTGCCTGGCGCGATCCTGCGGCTGACCACGTCGATGCGAAGTGCACGGCGTCCTGGGGCCACTGCGGCTGTCGCACGTTCGGCGGCGCGAAGAAGCTCGCGCGCATGTGGCAGGAATGCTTGCCCATCGACGGTCAGGCTGACGCCGCGGGCCGTTCGTGTGAAGAGCCGAACGCTGAGCTCCCTTTCTAGTGCTGCGATTCGCTTCGAGGCGGCTTGCTGGGTGATCCCTAGCTCGTCGGCGGTGGCCTGGAACTGGCCGTTCTCGGCGATGGCGGTGAAGGTGCGTACGGCGTTGAGGTCCACGAGATCGAACCTACGTGAACAACCACAGGTTGTGGCTCGCCGAGCGATGAGTTGTTGGCGTCTCGGCCATGCACTCGGTTTCGATCACCCAAGTGACAACACGGGGTTGTTCGTCTGGGAGCGATGGGTGGGGCGAGTGACAGTGATGCGGCGAGGGGTGCAGCTGGGTCGGGAGTTCGGGTGGCTCTGGGTCGCCTACCTGGTCAGCGCGTGCGGCACGGGGCTGGCGTTCGGGGCGTTCTCGATCGTGGCGATCGAGGTACTCGATGCGAGTTCGGCGCAGGTGGCGGCACTGTCAGCGTGCGGGCTGGCGTTCGGGGCGCTATTGGCGGTCCCGCTGGGGCCGTGGATGGAGACCCGCGCGAAGCGGCCCGTCATGATCGGCATGGGTCTGATCAGGTTCGCTGCTCTGGCATCCGTCCCGGTGGCCTACCTGCTGGGCGTGTTGTCCTTCTCCCAACTGCTGGTGGTCTCGATCGTCACGGCGGCGGCGAAGATCGCGTTCGGTGCCGCCAGCGGCGCCTACCTGTGGAGCATCGTGGCACCTGATCGGCTCGTGGTGGCCAACAGCCGTTTCGAGTCTGTCACCTGGTCGACCACGATCATCGGGCCACCGGCGGGCGGCGTCCTGATCGGGCTCTTCGGGCCGATGATCACCCTCGCCGTCGATGCGGCCAGCTACCTCCTCTCAGCACTCGGCATCGCCGCGATCCGCACGCCCGAGCAGCCCCCGACCTCCGCGATGACGAACACGCGACAGAGCCGTTGGAGCGACCTCGTCGAGGGCTGGCGCTACATCCTCACCCGCCCCACGCTGCGGCGACTCTTCCTCAACGCGCTGCTGGTCAACGGTCTGATCATGGCCGCCGAACCGCCGCTGGCGGTGCTGATGCTCGGCCAGCTGGGCTTCTCGGCCTGGGAATACGGACTGGCGTTCGCCATCCCATGCGTCGGTGGCTTGATCGGGGCACGACTCGCCCCTCGTGTCGTTTCCCGCTACGGCGAACGATGGGTTCTTCGCGTCATCGGCGCGTTGCGGGCCTGCTGGCCGCTGGGGCTCGCTTTCATTCAGCCGGGTATGACCGGGCTGGTGATCGTGATGGCCACGGAAGCCGCGTTGATCTTGTGCTGCGGCCTCTTCAACCCGGTACTCGCGGCCTATCGCTTGAAGAACACCGACGCCGGATGTCAGGCCAGGATGCTCACCGTCTGGTCGATCAGCAGCACGACCAGCATCGCCGCGCTCACCCTGGCCTGGGGCCTCATCGCCCAACTGACCAGCCCACGAGAAGCCATCGCTCTGGCTGGAGTGCTACTCCTCGGCACGCCGTACCTGTTGCTGCGTCGCTCCCGCATGTCAGAACCCGCCAGCCCTGCTCCTTCCGGCGAAGATGCGGTTCCCGCCAGCGAGAAGGCGTGCGCATGACCCATGACGGCATCGTTTTCGACCGGTGCGTCCGAGTTATCGAGTACGCCGCCAGGATCAACAACGTCGCCGAGGCGTGCCGTGTGTTCGGCATCTCTGGCAAGACCTACTACGAATGGGTTCAGAAGGCCGAGCAGTACGGCCTGTCGCGTTGCTGCCCAAGAAACGCAGGAAGGCCGCACCAACCCAACGCCGTGAGGAGATCTGCGTGGAGGGCGATGTGTGTCCGCGGGTCTCGTCTCGTTCGGTTCTTGGACGGGGCTGGGCAGTCTCGTGACGGGGGAGAAGAGCGGCCGCGTCGTGGCCCGCAACGGCCAACTCTCGAACTAGCTCGCGCAAGGCGCATCCGAGGGAGTGCCGGCTGCCGCGACGGGGCCGTTGCCGGAGCCTCAGGACCAGTGAGTCTTGCGGGATTTCTCCAGTCCGCAATCTCGCGCCCGTTGTTCTCCGCAAAGACACCGAATCGCAGGCTGGACCCACCACGCCAACCCCGTCGCTGAGGTGCTTCGACGCCGTGGAAGGCCGCCACTCACCCTGCGACGCCGATCGTGCCGTCCGCAGTCACCAGCCAACCACCGACGACGACCTGAAGCGGCGAGGCCTGGACCTCCCGCTCGGCCGGGCCGGTGGGCGTCTCGCCCTCCGCACCGCCGGCGACGTCTTCCCGTGCACTCGCCGCGTTCTCGGAGCCATTCGCGGGCTGCGCCTGCCAAGCAGGGTCGATCAGGAACACCAACCGATCCTCGCCGGCGGGCTGGTCATCAGGCCGGTCGAAACCTTCCCGTCGACAACCCTCGTCGAAACACTCTTCCACGACACCTCCAGTCAGGTCCACAAGAGACATTAACCGGCGAAGGCCGGTAAATCACAGGACAAACCGGTTCGGCGTGCTGGGCAGTATGGGTCACGCCCTCACGCGCCCCGGTGTCGACCCGACTCTGACGCACCCACCGGCGCACCGTCTCCGCGGTCCGGACCCCCAACAGCTCCGCAACCTTCTCGATCGCGGGCGCACGCATGATCGCCGACCGGGTCCCTGGTCTGTCGGATCGGGAATGAATTCCCGCACTCCGAGGGCAGTCCGGGCCACCAGCTATGGAAGGGGTGGCTCAGTCGACCTACCCTGGACGCCTGCACGGCGTTCACCTACTCGCAGCGTTCCAACGGTCTCAACCGGCGCGATGCCGAAGCAGGAATTGATCAACTATTGCGCTCGGGCATGCCGATCATTCAAGGAGGCAGACATGACTGTCATCGGCCATGGAATTATCGCCCCCCGACCACCCACATCGTTTCACCGACGCCCTTGACCGGGTGTTCTTCCACATGGGTTCGGCCCTCGACGACGTTCAGGCGCGCAAGATCGCCGCCTACCTGGCTGACGGAAGACACTTGCCCGCGGCGGAAGCAATGGCCTCCATCGCAGTAGCCAAGCAGCGACCAATGTCAAGCGAAGACCGCAGCATCCTCCGCACGGTAGTTGAAGCATACAACGGCGATCTGACCCAAATCAGACGCATGGAATCACAAGTCGTCACCGGCACCCCGCCATCACGGTCAAAGCCCCATCTCCTCCGCCTGACTTGACTCCAAACCAGGCACAAAGCAATGGAACCCCCTGCCGAGCACAAGAAGCCTCCGTCCGAGAGGATAGGAGTCGCAGAAGGCGATCCAGTTGAGAACTTCCTGCCGTGGCTCGGGTTCACTGGCCCATGAGCGCGGCGCGCCTGCGGCGCGGGCCTTCTCGTAGTCCAGCAGCGAGCTGTAGTTCCCAGCGCTGCGCAGCAGTTCCTGCCGCCGCACCATCTCGCCTTGCAGGGCGTCCTGCATGCGCGTGACCAGTGGCGCCTCATCGGCCAGATTGGTGATCACCGCCGAGGTGTGCGGCAGGCCGTCCAGGCCCAGGAACGTCGCGCCACCCTTGAAGTCCACCAGCACGAAGTTGAGGATCTCCGAGGAGTGCGTGATCGCCAGCGCGACCACGAGGGTGCGCAGCAGTTCGCTCTTGCCGGAACCGGTGGCGCCGATCAGCAGACCGTGCGGGCACATGCCGCCCTGCGCGGACTCCTTGATGTCGAGCTCGGTCCTGGTGCCGTTCTCGGCGATCCCGATCGGCACCCGCAGCCGGTCCGACGCCGACATGCGGGCCCAGACCTTCGCCGCGTCGAGCTGGTCCATCTCACCGACTTCCAGCAGCGCGCCGAGGTCGAAGTCGGTGACCATCGGCTCGACGATGTCGTTGGTGGCGCTGAGCCGGAAGGGCGCGAGGGTGCGGGCGAGCGCTTCGGCCTTGCGGACGGACAGGCCGTCCGGGCGGCCCAGCTCGGTGCGGACCTCGGCGCCCGAGCGGTTGAGCCGGATCATCTCCAGCCGGTCGGCGTCGACCTCCAGACGCAGCGTGGTGGGCTGCGCTGGACCCGCCACGTCCAGGTTGACCACCGTGGCGTTGCGGTAGCCGGCGCCGGCCAGGCGGGACTCGGTGGGGGCTGCGACCCCGTCGAGGACGATCAGCACGAACGGTTCGTCCCTGGTCGGGCTCGCACCGGCCTCGCACCGGCCGCGATCGTTGAGCTCGGCGCCCAGCAGCGCCTCCAGCGCCGCGATCGAATCGGTGAGCATGCGAACCTGGCCGGCGCCGTCCTGCTCGCTGCCGTGCTGGGCGTGCGGCAGCCACTTCACCCAGTCCCATTCCTCCGCCCGGTCGGGGCTCGCGCACACCGCGACGCGCAGATCGTCGGGGGAGTGGAAGGTGACCAGCTGGGCGATCATCGCGCGGGTCAGCTCGCGCGCAGCTTCGCCGTCGCCGCGCATCTGCACCTGCGCGAAACCGCGCAGGAACAACGCGGTCGGCAGATCGTCCACTGTGGTGTATGCGCGGATGAAGCGGCGAAGTGCGCGTGCCGACAGCGGTTCCAGGTCCTCCACGGGCTTGGACTGCACCGGGGTGATCTTCATGGCCAGCCGCTGCCCGGACAGCCCGATGCGGATCTCGGCGAAGTCGGCGTGCGAAACGCGACGCTCCCACAATCGCGGCGCATCGCCACCGACCACAACCCCGCCGGGTCGGGATGCCGCCAGGCCAGTGCCTTGCGCTGCTCGGCGGCCACCGTGCGCACCTGTTTGCGGACCTGCCCGAGATAGCGCATGTAGTCGCGGCGTTCGCCGCGCAGCCGCCGCTTGCGCTCGCCGACGGACCGGCCGAGCTGCCCGAAACCCATGGCCAGCATGCTCACCGCCATGAGCGCGACCACGACGATGCCGATGCCACCGCGGTTGCCCATGAACATCAGCATCATGGCGCCCGAACCCAGCGCCATCGGCAGGTAGAGCAGCATTCCGCCGATTCCGCCGCTGACCTGCTCGGGTATGACGGGCGGCTCCTGCAGCGACAGTTCCCCACCGGGCATCTCCGGTGGCTTCTGCCGCGCCGGCACTTCGGTCCAGATCATCGTGATCGACCCGCTGACCGCCAAGGAGTCCGCTGCCGCGGGTTTGGCGCTGTAAAGCCGCAACCGCGGCGACCGGCCCGTCCGTGCCGTTGTCTACACCCACAGCCACGCCGACCACTTCGGCGGCGTGCTCGGCGTCACCACCCGAGAGCCCGGCGCGAGCCAAGACGCTGTGGGCGAACGGTTGGATCGCCACCATCCAGGGCGATGTCGCCCCTGCACTGCGGATGCTGGCTGAAGGGCGTGACCTGGCGCGCCGCATGGGAGAGGAATCCGAACTGGCCTCCGCGCTGTGCGTGTCCGGCTACGCCGAGCACATGCGCGACAACCAGCGGCGTGCGGTGGCGTACTTGGAAGAAGCCCTGGAACTGGAGAAGACCCGCGGCCGACCTAGCGCGGTCACCGTGGTGAGCCGCCCCATCCTGGCCAACACCATGTTGCTCCTCGGCGACAGCCGGCGAGCTCGTCTTCTCTGCGAGGAGTGTCTGGCGATGCGTGAGGAGTACCGCGTGCGCTTCAGGAAAGCGAGCATCCAGTCGCCTGAGCGCTACAGCTCGTCAGGGCACAGAGGGGCGTTCGGCCGGCTTGAAGAACGCCCCGGGCCTTTCTGCCGGACAGTAGCCGGCCCCAGGTTTCCTTGTCCTGCTTGGCCTTCCACAGGCCCGGGCTGACCGGGGTGGTGGAACCGTGGCTGAACGCGAGCATCTGGTTCGCCCAGCTGCCAACGGTTTCCGAGCCGAGCACGAGGTCGAGGCCTTCGGGCAGTTCCCGCATTCGTGCCAGCCTGTTGGCGCGGTCCTGTGCCTGGGTCATCGGATGGCCTGGGCTGTGGTCGCGGAACACCTCCCCGGTCGCGTCGACGTCGAGGAAGTAGCTGTGCCCGCCGTTGGCGGTCATGGAGTCGATGCGGCTGGCGAGGTAGTGGTGCTGGGGTTCGGCGTCGGCCAGTGCCTGGGAACTCAGATAGCAGGCAGCCCTGCCTCCGAAACCAGTCTCCGGTTCGCAGTTTTCGTCGTGGACGCACGCCTGCGGCCAGACGGGTCGGGCCACTGTGCGACGGGAGTGTCGGCAGTGGCGGGATCTTGGGCGTTGCCCCAGCTGTTGTAAGGGCCGACGAGGTATCCGGCCGCGTTGGCCGCCTCGGTGGCTTCGCGGGCTCATGGGGCTTCCGTCGGCGTCGTAGCCGAGCCACATCTTGCCGATGCCGAGGTCTTGCAGCTGTTTGATGGCTCCGGTGCTGCGGCCGTCGCCCCAGAGGTAGGCGTGGAACGCGCCGATCAGCTTGCCGACTTCGGGGTTTTCGCGGATCTTCTGGTCGAGGCTGCTCAGCCGGTCATGCTCGATCAGCCAGCGGCGGTAGTCGTTGGCCGGGGCGACCGGAGCGCCGTCGGTGAGGGCGAATGCGACGGTGTAGTCGCTGGTGGCGTTGCCTCGGATGAAATCGTGCGTGACGTCAGTACGCAGACGGCCACCTTCGGACACGAACCGCAGCGACGTGTCGAGGTCGGTCGGATCACGTAGCTCGCGCCGCGCCTGCCGATCGTGTGGCCCCAGAACGGCATGGTGAGGTCTTTGAGGTCGACGCGCTCCTGGGTGAGCTCGGCATCCCGCGAGTTCCAGGACGGGTCGCCCACCGGCACGTTCAGCCCCTCGCCGCGCGGGAACTGCACAGCGCTGCTCGCCGGATCCGTTCCGGTGATCGGCCAGGTCAGGGGGCTGTCGCCGTCGGAGTGCAGGTCGACGACCACCCGCCCGCCGCGCGCTGTGGCCGAGGCCGTCAGGCCGCGCTCGGGATAGGACCAGGTCGCCCCAGGACGCCCCGTTGGTGCGTTCCTGTTGGACAGGTCGGCGATCCTGGTGGGCGGAAACGTCGCCGGCGCATAGGGGGTTTCGCGATGCAAGGCCACCTGGGGGTGTAGGTGCATGCGCAACCTTCCGGAAAGGGGATGGATCGCGTCGGCTACGACGCGTTCATCTCGTACAACCACGATGCCGACGCGCAAGAGGTCGGCAGCTTCTTCGGCAGTGTAGAGGAACGCGGCCTGATTTACGGGGCTGGTAGCATGCTTCGCCTGTTTTCCTGACGCGGTGCTCTCTTGCGAGTCCTCGGTCGCAATGTTGCTGGAGTCGCGCTGTTGCAGCGGGGCGAACAGTATTTGCGGTGCTGGGCTTGGCTGCTGGTGGCTGTGAAGGTGCCTGCACACGCTGGGCGCGCATAGCGGGGGCGCCACATCGCTGCCCCTTTGGGCGTCCGCTGAGGTATGTCGAGGCAGTTTTCCTTGGATGCGGCGAGCCCGGGAGTGGCGAGGCGGCTACCGTCGTCTCGTCGTGTGTCGCCAGCATCCGTCTTTGGTGCTGTGGTGGGCGAGGAGGCTTTGTGCGGCCGGTGTCGGATGACGCGTCTGTGTTCATCTTTCGTCTGTGGCAGCGCGCGTGGGACCGCACGGAGTGGCTGCCGCGATCACGGCTGCTGGTGCACGTGGCCGGCGGGGGGATCGCGGTGCTGGAGCAGCTGTCCTGGGGTACGGAGGACGGTGCGCAGTCCGCAGTCGGCTTCTCTCCGGATATGGCGTGGTGTTACGGCCATCGCCGCACCGCCGACGGTGGTGTGGTGGAGATGCGGGGCGAACTCGACGGCCAGCGAGACTACTCGGAGGGCGCTGACGGTGCTCGTGGGTACGAGTTCGACACGGAGGTCGAGGACGCTGGTGGTGGGCATCCGGCGGGACGGCTACGGTTGCTGATCGACGACGGTGGCGAGGCGCCCCTGCGGTGGGTGGCCTGGCGTGACCGGTTAGGAAACGCCTATTCGGTCGCCTTGCGTTCGGAAAGTCCTTCTGGCAAAGCAGATGTCACCGACCTGGTGGCCGTCATGTGGACCAGTGCCGAGCATCCCGACGCGGGTGAGGTCGCCGCGAACCTCGCAGAAGGACCGACCAGCAAATGGTTCGCACCAAACAACCGTGCGTCCCTTGAATTCCAGCTGTCCCAGCCGGTCGCGGTTGATCGGTACGTTCTCACCTCCGCCGATGACGCCCCTGATCGTGACCCGGCGGCATGGACACTGTTCGGCTCAACCGACGGGAACCTGTGGCGGACCCTCGACACCCGCACCGGCCAGTCGTTCGCCGACCGGCACCAGTCCAGGACGTACCGGATCCCCGGGCCAGGATCCTATGACCACTACCGCCTCGACATCACCGACAACAACGGCGCCCCGGACCTGCAACTCGAAGCCGTCCGGTTCTTCGCCGACGGCAGCGGTTTCATCGGCTACCGCCAAGGCGCAGGCCACGCCCCCATCGCCTACCGGGGCACCCGCATAGTGCGGCAGTCGACGGATGTGCCGACCGCGCCGTTGCCCGGAAAGTTGCCCGACAGGTGCATGCGCCGACTGGAGGAGTTCCACCCGCTTCCTGCTGAGGCGGAGTTGGTGTCGCCTTCGGGCACCCGCCTCCCACGCGCGGTTCCGCCCGCCGCCCTCGAGATACTGCTCAACGCCGCTTCCACCCCGATCGTGCGCACAGACTTCTCTGACGACCAAGCCTGGGAGACCGCCAGGCGCGACATCACCACGCAGCGCGAGTACCACGATGGCGACGTCGTCCTCGACGTCACACTGGTCGACCGGCCCGAGTTCGAAGGCTGGACAGGCGAAGAACTCGCCACACTGCTGCCACGCACCACTCAGGTGCGGGTCTTGGTTGCCGACGCGGTCACACTCGCCTCCCCAGAACACCCCGTGCTCGTCATGGAGGTCGCACGGGAACAACCACGGTTCTTTCGCGCCACCCCGAATGCCCTGGTAGACGTCGAAATCCAACTCTCGATCGACAACATGGGCTGGGAAGACTTCAGCGACTCCGTCGACCCCGACGGTGTATTCCGGACTTCTACCACGGGCCAGATTCCCCCCGTTACCTAATGGGTATTGAACGGTCCGCGGCGATAGTTGCTCGGCGACAACTGCCGGAACACAAGCTGGTGAAGATGCTGGGCACTGTGGTCGATCCGTGCAAGCCACGAGGGGTGCGGCCGGAGTTCATCGCATCGTACAAAGCGCCGTGCCCACGCCGGTGCTCCGGCGCCAACGACAGCCCCACCAAAGACCGGACCGGGCCGTCGGTACACAACACCGCCTCGCCCAGCTCGAACAACGCATCCGCCCGAGCGGTCAGGCACTCGTAGAACTCCTGGCGGAACCTGACCAACTCCCCGAACGCACCCTCACGATCGCCATCGTGCGCACTACCCATCGCAGCCCTTGGATCGATCTTCTTTCTGTGTTGAGAAGAATGTTCAATCAAGGGCTGCGTTCGTGATCAACTGAGCGTTTTTCATCTTGGCTGGTGACCGCAGCCGCGACAGCCAACGGACCATATCCCGAAAGCAGTCGCGTGCGCCGCAGGCGCATAGCCCACCTACGCAGCTCGCACCGCCGCGGGTTCTCAGCGTTCGCCTGGCGAGGACGGCCCTGACGCCGTGTATTGGCATACAAAAGTCAGGGCACCCACAGCCAGGCGGGCGCTGAGGTTCCGCCACCTGCACCGCCACGCACAACGAGGATGGAAAAACCTCACTGGTGTCAACGGCGGCCGAATGTGGGCTCTGGCACGGTTTCCGTGATGGACCCGGGCGTTGCCCGCTGGCCACATAGTTGATCATGTACTCGGTGTGCTGATCTTGGAGTGCTCGGGGT